>MUZY01000107.1 GCA_003266065.1 Methanosphaera sp. rholeuAM130 | reverse complement strand
ATCCATTCTTCTCCAAGTTTGATTTTTATTTCACCGTCACTAGGTTCAACTAATCCTGCAATTAATTTGGACAGTGTAGTTTTTCCTGCACCACTTAAACCTACAATACTTGCTATTTCTCCTTCGTTTATTGTGAGGGTTACACCATCTACTGATTTTACGACTCCTCTTGATACTGAGAAGTAGTATTTCTTCAAGTCTTTCATCTCTATTAAAGGACCGCCTGTCGTGAATTCTTCGTGTTTTTTAGGAAGTGGTATTTCTTTTACGAATTCGCTGACGATGATTGCAGGATCTCCTTCTTCTTTTATTTTTCCTGCTTCTAACCATATTACTCTGTCGGATAAGTCTTCAATTACTTCTGGCCAGTGTGAGTTTATAATCATTGTAATGTTTTTATCTTTAACTCCGCTTAATAATGCATCGTGTAGGAGTTTTGCTGTTTTAGGGTCAAGTGTACCAGTTGGTTCGTCTGCTAAAAATAGCATAGGATTTTTTGCTAGTTGTCTTGCAAGTACGATTCTCTGTTTTTCTCCACCACTCAAGTCACGTGCAATGTGTGTGATTCTATGTTCCATACGTGTCATTTTTAATAATGAAATTGCCTTATTTATGTTATCTTCATCCCTTTGGTTTTCAAAGGATTTCATTATATTTTCTATTACGGTATCCTCTTCATATAATGCGAAGGTTCTTTGCAACATGATGGATATTCGTTTTTTGACTTCTGAGAATTGTCTTCTTGAACTTTTCCATAGGTTTATATTTTTTTCTTCCAGTTTTGCTTTTTTACAGCCACAGGTTTCTCCTACTTTGGAAGGTACGTCCACTCTTTTGCAGTGTGGACAGACGGATACGTTGTAGAATACTTCACCTTCGTCAGGTTCATATTCTGGTATCCCACGAAGCATGTTTAACAATACGGATTTTCCGGAACCACTTCTTCCCAGAATACCCAGTACTTCCCCTTCTTCTATATTGAAGGAGATATTATCGAGAACTGCTTCGTTATCGAATTTTTTTGTAACATTTTTTACTTCTATGAAACTCATATTTTACACCAGTTTTTTTATTATATATAACTTTAATTAGTTTTATTACTTTCAAACCTTTTTATTATTTATACATATGTAGCTCCTTAATAATATATTTAAATATAGTTCGTCTTTTTTTCCAGATGCAATTAATGTTTAAGTCATATTCAAATAGATATTATTGATTATAGTTTAACCCGCAATTTGTAATTATTTATCATAACATATTTATTATAAGATAACAATATATAATAGATATATATTAAAAAGTAAATTATTTATTTCTTATTGGACGTAAATTACTATTTATTGATTAGAGGTATAAAATCTATGTTAACTTCAGTACAAAAAGAGATATTGCAGAGTTTAATTAATTTATATCGGACAAACAAGTGTACTTCCGTTAAATGTGAAAGCATTGCAAAATTAATGGGAAGAAACTCGGGAACTATAAGAAATCAAATGCAATCATTACGTAGTCTCGGATTGGTAATGGGTGTTCCTGGTCCAAGGGGTGGATATAAACCTACTTTGGAAGCATATCACGCATTAAACATTCAGGACGATCCATGTGAAATACACATACCCATATATGTTAATGGGGAGGCAGTATCCGATATATCAGTAAATAAAATCGAATTCAACAGTATATTAAAGCCGGGTGACTGCGAAGCTACAATTACCGTATTGGGAGATATTAAACAATTGGATTTGGATGATGTAATAAAGATAGGTCCTACACCCGTAAATAATCTAACAGTCAACGGTACAATAGTTGGAAGAGATGATGTTGACAATGAGTTACTGTTAAAAACGGATAATATTCAAAGCGTACCTAATATAAAGGTAAAAGACATAGCAACTACAGATATTGTAACTATAGATCCGAATTCAAATATTTCTGATGTAGCGGAATTATTGATTTCAATGAATATTCAGGGTGCACCTGTTGTGCAAGATGATAAACTCCTTGGAATTATAATGTTCGAAGACATAGTTAAGATGATATCTGAAAAGGTATTTGAAATACGCGCAAAAAGTTTTATGGATTCTCATGTAGTCACATCAAAAGAGGACATATCATTAATGGGGGCAATGAATATAATGTATCATAATAACCTATCATTAATGATATTGGTTGATGATAATGGTAAAATGACTGGTGTTGTATCTTTTAAAGATATCCTTAAGCGTTTGGTAATCTCATAATTTTTTTTTTAAAACAATATCTCTTTTTAAATTATTTTTTTTCATCGAAATTTTTTAGTTAATAGTCTATTTATTCAACATGGTGATTTAATGAAAGTTAAACATTTGGAAATTAAAGAAAACATGAAATTATCTGATTTTATTAATCAATTGGATGAATCAGGGGTTTTGGGTGCTAAGAGAGTATCTCAGGCTACAAATTTGTTGGCTCAATCCTTCAAGAATGAGGATACAAAGGTTTTTTTAAGTTTGGCAGGACCGATGATACCGGGGGGATTGCGAAAAGTAGTTCGTGATCTGATTGATAGGGGATATGTTGACTTGATAATATCCAGCGGTGCTAATCTAACTCATGACTTGGTAGAATCCTTCGGCGGATCACATTATCAGGGAACTAAGCAGGATGATGAGAAATTACAGGAAAGCGGTATCGGCAGAATAGGAGATATATTCACGAAATCTGAAGACTTTGAAGTTTTTGAAGAAGAAATTCAGAAAATATTCGCTAAGATAAATCAGAAACATAATGTAATATCAATAAAGGATTTCATATACGAAATCGGTTTGTTGATTGATGATGATGAATCAATCATTCATACCGCCAGCAAAAGGAATGTGCCTATATTTGCACCGGGATTAATCGACTGCATGATTGGATTACAGTTATGGATTTACTGTCAGGAAAACGATTTTACACTTAGTGCAGTAGCCGACATGACAGATTTGTCCGATTTTGTATATAATTCCAAGAGTGTAACCGCATGCATGCTGGGTGGAGGACTTCCAAAACATTACACTCTTGCATCAAACATTTTAACCGGAGGAATAGATGCAGGTATACAGATAACCTTGGATAGAAGTGAAGGCGGAAGTCTTAGCGGTGCACCGCTTGAGGAGGCAAAATCATGGGCCAAGGCAAAATGCGGATCCAATCTGGTTACTGTGGTGGGAGATGCAACGGTACTGTTTCCATTGATTGTTGCAGGTGCATTGGATAAAATTAGTGAGTGATTTAATGATATTTGAGTTCATATGTTACTCGTTATGCGGTTTTTTCATGAAGTTGTCCGATGAATTGGTGGATGAAAAAAACAATCTTTATTTGGCTGTCTTTACCGGAGTGTTATGTGTAATATTTTCGCTTTTGGTTTGTAGAATAAGTGGAGATGCATCATGTATTTTTTTGAGCATACTTATAGCTACGGCACTGGCCAGTAAGGTTGACTCTGTTAACCATATATTGTCCGCTATTTTATTTGTATTATTGTTGATAGTTATTGGATTTCCATCTTTTTCATGGTATGCTTTAGTGCTATGTATAATTGCGGCATTTATTGATGAAAAGGGTAATGATAGGTCTGATGAAATAGAATCAGGTGGACTTTCATCAGACATGGGGTTATTATATAAATTCTTTAAATATAGGTATGCCCTTAAAGTCACGGTATTTGTGCTGTCGTTATTGGGTTTATGTAAGTTATTATTCGGTGGTTTCTTGTCAAATTTCTATTTTTTCAGTCCGTTAACGATTGTGTATTTTTACGGATTTGATTTGGCATATGAATTTGCCGATTTAATCTTTGATAGATGCTATGATTTCTTCTAAGCTTTCTTTTGGATTGTCGGATGCATATATGCTTCTTCCAACTATGGCTCCATCGGCATATTTCAACGTATCTTTAGCTGATCCTCCTTGGAATCCAACACCTGGAGAGATGATGGTAGCATCTTTTCCCACTATTTCCCTTATTTTTTTAAGCCTGTCTATTTTAGTTGCAGGTGCCACATAGTTTTTTATTCCCAAATCCACGCCCATCTGTGCAATGTCTAACGATACCGGTTTTAGGAATTTATCTGCTCCGGGGTGTGACATTTCTGTTAGAAGGAATATTTCCTTGTTTAGTTCTTCAGCGGCATTTTTACATGCCAGCACGCTATCTTCTCCTGTAAAACCGTGTACTATTATTGCATCGGCTCCCCAGTTAAGTGTGGTGCTCACTATCTTTTCATTTGTAGCGTCTATGTCTGCAACCTTAAAGTCGGCTATTATGTTTACATCATATTCTTCTTTGATTGATTTTATTATAGTAGGTCCTTCAGCTAATGTTAATGGGTATCCTATTTTTATGCAATCCAGATAGTCAATGATGTTGTCTATAATGTTATAAGCATTTTTTTTATCTTCTACATCTAATGCAAGAATTATACTATTTTTGAATTTCATATTATCTTTTATATCTTTTTTGGGTTAAATATTTTCTAAAGTTTGAAAAATTTTAGTTATATTATTGATTTAGGAGTTGTTCTGCTTATCTTTTTTTTTAAAGTAAATTTTATTTTAATCTATTTTAAGTCTTTTTTTAATTTCTCGAAAAATCTTTTTTAATATATTTTTAAATCCTATTTGTTTTTACTAAATTATATTTTAACCATTTTTTTTATTTAATTATTTTTTTTTATTATAATTTTTTTCTTTTTTGATTATTTTTTCCCGTATCTCTTTTTTTATAATTAATAAGTCTTTATTATTAACTTTCCTATTTCACTATTTTCTATTAATTTTGAAAATTGTATTTTAATATATATAGTTTTTGCTTTTAAAAATATGGGTTTACGTAAGCCTAAATATTTTCAGGGCTCTTTATTCAAGTAAAAAATAAATTTTACTTTAATTAAGTAGGTATATCTTTAAATAATATGTTTTATATATATACAATTATACTTTTATTATCGAAGTATATTTTATGATAATAATAATTATCACACGATTTATTAAATGGAGGAAATATAACATGCACATAATGGAAGGTTACTTACCACCATTTTGGTGTGCAGTATGGTATGTTTTAGCAATCATTGTAGTTGCTTATGGTGTATACCAAATTAAAAAAATCACTGAAAGCAATGATGAAGCATTACCATTACTTGCACTGTCAGGGGCATTCATATTTATATTATCATCCCTTAAATTGCCATCTGTAAGTGGAAGTTGTTCACACCCATGTGGTAACGGTTTAGGTACCGTACTCTTTGGTCCGGCAGTAACCGCAGTATTAGCAACATTAGCTTTATTATTCCAAGCTTTATTATTAGCACACGGTGGATTAACCGTTATGGGAGCTAACGTATTCTCAATGGGTATATTTGGTCCTTTCTGTGGATATTTAGTTTGGAAAGCACTCAGAAGTATGAACGTATCTGGATCAATCGCAATGTTTTTCACAGCACTTGTTTCAGATTTATTAACCTATGTAATGACATCCATCGAATTAGCATTAGCATTCCCTGGAGCAAACATGTTAACAACTTTAGCAGCATTCTTAAGTATTTTTGCAGTAACTCAAATACCATTAGCAATTGCTGAAGGTTTATTAACATCAATTATCTATGATTACATAGTTAAAGCAAGACCGGATATTCTTGTTAAATTAAATGTAATTCCGGAAGAAGAAGTAGGAGCTAATTAAAATGAATACAAAAAATATAGTATTACTTATAATTATAGCTATCATTTTCATCATTCCATTTTTCATGTACAATGGATTAGGTGAAGATGAAGGTTACTTCGGTGGTTCAGATGATGCTGGTTCAAGTTACATAGAAGAAAACAATCCAGATTATAAAACTTGGTCTGATGTAGTCTGGGAGCCACCTAGTGGAGAAATAGAAAGTCTTTTATTCGCTCTCCAAGCAGCAATTGGAGGATTAATCTTTGGTTACGTCTTTGGTATGTACAATACCCAAAGAAAAGCTAGAGATCAAAAATAAATAATAAAGATATTTATCCTTAATTCTTTATTTTTTTATTTTAAATTTTTTTTTTTGAGGGAGTTATATGGCGATTTTTGCAGATACGTTAGATCATTATACTATGAATAATGAATTGACGGATAATAATATTTATGGTAAAGTAATTTTCGTTATTTTGGCAATACTTTTAAACTTAGCAACAGGCACACCTATCGTACCTTTAATTATCTTTGTAATATGCACAGTCTTGATTTTATATGTGGCTAAAATTCCATTTACGTTTTATGTGGCATTTATGGCTATTCCATTGGGATTTGCGTTGTTATCTGGAATATTTTTAGCATTCTTGGGAACTGGTCCACATATATGGGATTTAGGTTTCTTTGGAATCGGATTAAGTCAAGGTGGGATAAATCAAGCTCTACTTGTATTTTCAAGGGTACTGGGTGGTGTTTCAGCATTGGGATTTTTAATTTTAACAACACCTATGAACCGTATTTTTGCAGTATTTCATGATGTTCACGTACCAACAGTTGTAACTGATTTAGCTATATTGATGTATCGTTATATCTTTTTATTCTTAGATATAACTGCAACAATGTATAATTCTCAAAAGACTAGATTGGGATATCATAGTTACATGAATTGGATGACTTGCCTTGCTTCACTTGCTAGTATGGTATTTATAAGAACTTGGGAACAAGGAGAAATATCTTACAAAGCTTTAGCTTCCAGAGGTTATAATGGAAGGTTAAACATGTTGCGTGATGGTGATTCAATAAAAGACATGTCTTTAAAAGAATGGATATTAATAATTTTATTTGTAATCCTAATCGTTGCAGCAATAATAATGTTAGGAGATATGAATTTATTTACAGTGAAATAAATAATATTATATGGAGATAAATAAAATGGCAGAAACAATATTAGAAATTAAAGATTTACATTATAATTATCCTGATGGTACTCAAGCTATTAAAGGTATTGATTTTAAAGTTGAAGAAGGACAAATGATTTCAATTTTAGGTCCTAACGGTGCAGGAAAAAGTACTTTTTTCTTACATTTTAACGGTATTATCGAACCAACTTCCGGTGAAGTAATTATTGAAGGTAAAAAGTTAGAATATGATAAAAAAAGTTTACTTGAAGCAAGAGCTAAAGTAGGAGTAGTATTCCAAAACCCGGACGATCAATTATTTGCACCAACGGTATTTGAAGATGTTGCTTTCGGACCAATGAACATGGGTCTTGATGAAGACGAAGTTAAAAGACGTGTTGAGGAAGCATTGGAAGTAGTTGGAATGTCTGAATACTCACACAAAGCACCGCACCATCTAAGTGGTGGACAGAAAAAACGTGTATCAATAGCAGGTATCCTATCAATGAAACCAAAAGTCATGGTTTTAGATGAACCAACCAGTGGACTAGATCCTAATGGGGCTTCTGCTATCATGCAGTTATTATATGATTTAAATGATGATGGAATGACTATCATTGTATCTACTCACGATGTTGATTTAGTACCTATGTACTCTGATAATATCAATGTATTAAGAAGAGGTAAAATATTAAAACAAGGAACTTGTCGTGAAGTATTCAGTGATAAAGAAGTTGTAGAACAAGCAGACCTAAGATTACCATGGATTGGACAATTATTTGAGAAATTTGATGATAATGACATATTAACATTATCCGGTGGTTATCCATTAACAGTAGGTCAAGCATATACGGCTTTAAAAGATAAATTATAATTATCTTTTAATTCTTTTTCCTATTTCTATTTCTAATTCTATTTTTTCAGAACCTATATTTAATAAGCTAATTTTCAAATAATTATTTTCAATATATAATAAAATAAGCATTGAATGATGGACTTAAACTAAAAATGCTTTAATTCTAAAAAATATAATATACTAAAAAAAGTAAATATTATATATAGTGGAATAATATATTCTAATAATTTAACTAATTACAATAATATTATAAATTAATAATTCTAATCATTAATCTAATAGAACAAAGGAGGAAAAGAAAGTATGAATCAATTAGATGAAGATATCTTTCATACGGTCCTGAAAAAACTGGAAAATACGGTGGATTATGCTGATATCAGGGCAGGTGAATCAATAAACAATTCAATAGTCATGAAAGATAGTAAAATTGATAACGTGGATACGGGAAACGATTTTTCAGTTGGTATCAGGGTCTTGCAGAATGGTGCATGGGGATTTGCATATACGACAGATATCAACAAAGTTCAACAAGCAGCGGACAAGGCAACACTACTTGCAAATCAACTCTCAAGTGATGTTGAACTGTCACAAACAGTGGCAAATGAAGATTACGTTAAGTCAAATGCCAAAATACAGATTGAAGACGTGACAATAGAAGATAAGATAAACTTAATTAAGGAAGCGGATGATGCTGCTAAAATAGATGGAATTGTCAGTACAAACATATCCTTCTCGGAATCCCAATCCAATTCCATACTGCTGAGTACAGATGGAACAAATATCCAATCAGAAAATAACAGAATAGTACTTTCAATGAATTCAGTGGCGGACAACGGGCAGGTCATGCAATTTGGACATGAAAGCATCGGTGGAGTACAGGGATTTGAATTAATCGAAAACTCTGACCTGGAAAGCTTCGGAAGAGGAATATCCGAAAAGGCCATCAGTTTATTGGATGCTAAAGCAGCACCTTCAGGGGACTTTCCGGTAATATTTGACCCTGAATTGACGGGTGTATTTATACATGAAGCATTGGGTCATGCATCAGAGGCCGATATAATATTGCAGAACGATTCAATATTAAAGGATAAAATCGGACAGAAAATAGGATCAGAGTTAATAACGGTCATAGATGACGCTACCCGTAAGGATGGATTCGGACACTTCGCATATGATGTGGAAGGATCCAACTCAAACAAAAACGTCTTGGTTGAAGATGGGGTATTGAAGACGGTATTAAGCTCACGGGAAAGTGCAAAGAAATTAGGATTGGAATCAAGCGGTAATGCAAGAAGCAGCATAAAAAATCAGCCGTTGGTACGTATGAGTAACACATACATAAAACCTGGTGATTCATCATTTGATGAGTTGATTGAGGACATGCACGACGGCATATACCTCAAGGGATCCCGTGGTGGACAGGTGGATACAGGTAAGGGAATCTTCCAGTTCAATGCAGTGGAAGCATATAAAGTTGAAAACGGTGAACTGTCCACGCACCTGCGTGACGTTTCATTATCCGGAAGCACACTTGACATATTGAATAACGTTGTTGGGGTGGGTTCCGACTTCAAGCTAAATGTAGGATTCTGTGGAAAGGATGGTCAAACAGTACCTGTAGGTGATGGCGGACCGCACATAAAGGTAAGCAAAGCAACAGTCGGCGGGGCTCAATAAGTTATGACAAAAGATGTATTGACGGCTGATGATGGAAAATTGGCCATAAAAATCGTACGGGAGAACATTCTTTCTTATTTAAACGATGAAACATATCAGTGTGGTTATGAATTGCCGGAAGTATTTCAAGAAAAGCTTGGAGTTTTCGTAACTTTAAACAAGAACAATACTCTGCGTGGATGTATCGGTTATCCTGAGCCATATGAAAAACTAATTGATGCACTTCTTGACGTGTCACTGGCATCAGCATTTGACGATCCAAGGTTCAATCCGTTAACAAAGGATGAATTCGATGAAATCGAAGTCGAGATAAGCGTATTGACCAAGCCCCAAAAAATAGTTGTGGATAACTACGAAGAATATCTGTCAAAAATAGAGTTAGGCGTTGATGGACTGATAATTGAAAAAGGATACAATAGGGGCTTGTTTTTGCCGCAGGTTGCAACTGAACAAAACTGGAACATAGAAGAATACTTAACGAATTTATGTTATAAGGCAGGACTTCCGTCACACTCATGGATGGATGATGATTCTGTATTGTATAATTTCCAGGCACAGATTATCAACGAATGAACATTTTTGAAATTAAATTAATAGGAGGACAATAAATGAAATTGCCACAAGTTCCAACTCCCGATGAATTAATAGATAAGGGATTCAACAGGGCAAGCAAAGCTGCTTCAAAGGTAAGAAGCAGCAAATTGCATGGACGTGTAAAGGGAATGCGTATTGAAGAAGTGCGTGTTCAGACGGCATGCGAAACAATAAATGCTACATTAAATAGAATAATAACGGAAACGCCGATAATAGAAGAGTTGCCTGAATTCTATCAGGATTATATCGATATAGTCGTAGGGGTAGACCAGTATAAACATTCACTTGGAGCAGTTTACTGGGCTCTTGGCGTACTTAAACAGATAGAAGCACAGTACACTACAAAAATCAGAAAATCAGATTCATTAAGTGCAATACCTATACGTAGGGAAGCCTTCGGTAGAATAGCATCTGTAGTAAATAGGATAGAGGATGAACTGGACTTTTTGGACTTTGCAAAGCGTGAACTGAAAAACATGCCCAATATAGACTTCAATGCTATCCGGGTAGTCATTGCAGGATTTCCAAATGTGGGAAAGTCCACATTGTTGAACAACATTACCGATGCCAGTCCCAAGGTAGCAAATTATCCGTTTACAACCCAGGGTTTGCAGATAGGAAATTATGAGATGAATTGGAGAAAATATCAAATCATAGATACTCCCGGATTGCTTGACCGTTCAATAAACGATATGAATGAAATAGAATTGAATGCTATAGCGGCATTGGAACACCTTGGAAACATAATCATTTACATATTTGATCCATCGGAAACATCCGGATTTTTAATGGAAAATCAGTTCATATTGTATGAGGAGATTAAAAAGGTATTCCAAACGCCAATGATTTGTCTTTTTAACAAGACGGACTTGCTGGAAAATGAAGATGTCATCGACGAATATTCACAAAAGATAGAAGATCCAATATTCAAGACAAGCATAAATAATTATTCCCAGATTCAGGAAATCAAAAACGTGATAGAAGACATGGCAAAGGAATCTATTGATGTCGATGATGAATTTGAAAGATACCTGGCACAACTGGAAAATAGGGGATAATGCTACTGTTTTTTCAATTGCTTTCTCTTTTTTCAACCCCTACTTTTTTTTATTGGTTTTATAATTTAATCCGTTTAATCATGATTATTTCAGTCATGATTTTTATTATTATTTCAACTTTAGAATTGATTTTCGTCATCTAATCCGGCGATTTTTTTTAATCATTTATTCATCGATAGCTTTTTCATAAATCAGTCTTTGATTTATAATATATTATTTATTATACTGTATTTTTATATATTGAGATTTTTTATAATTTTATAACAGTTTAAAAAGGATCATATATTTTATTTTTATAAATGGGATTTAATACTCTCTTTTTTATAATGATTTTTTGCACGTATAAATTTAGAAAGCTTTATTATATGAAGCTACTAATTATTAAATATATAATAAAAAATTATATTAAAAATAATACCTTAAAATTTATTTAATTAAAAGGACTGATTATAATGTCAAACGTATATGTAGATTCAAAAGACGATCACAAAAAAGAAGAAGAAGTAGAAGAAACAGTTGAAGAAACCATCGATTCACAGGAAGAATTTGAAGAAACAGCCGAAGCTGAAGAAGAATGTGGATGTGGAGCTGAATCTGAAGAAGAATGTGAATGTGAATCTGATGAAGAAGCTCAGGAAGAATCAGAAGATAAAAAGGAATTCGACTATAAAGTATATGGTAAAGAAACAGTAGAAGAAACCAAAGTAATGGCTGAAAAAATGATTAATGACGTTATTTCAACATTAAAAGGTAAACAAAGTGATTGGAATCAGGTATTGGCCGAATACAAAATCAAAAAACCGGCAGTTGACTTACTTGAATTTGAAGATGATTTGGTAATCAAAGTAGACATACCAAGAGTAGATAAAGATGCAGTAAACGTCAAAATGTCTA
Source organism: Methanosphaera sp. rholeuAM130 (assembly GCA_003266065.1). GTDB lineage: Archaea > Methanobacteriota > Methanobacteria > Methanobacteriales > Methanobacteriaceae > Methanosphaera. The sequence continues at coordinate 7,381 of MUZY01000107.1, read as the reverse complement.
ATGAAGCAGTTGAAATAGAAGTTGAATTCCCTGACGAATATGAAGACGAAGAAAACGTTAAAATATTAAGAAGAGAAAGATGCACAGGAAAAACCAAAAACATCATTCCATTACCGGTTGAAGTGGATATCCAAGAAGTTAACGCTTCCTTCGAAGATCATGTTCTAACAATCACACTGCCTAAAATCAAAGGTAGAAAAGTGGATGTTGAAATAGTATAATTCTATTTCACATCTTCAAATCTATTTTTTTTAATTATTTAAACATATTTCCAATTGTTCAAATCAGATACTGCTTATTTTTTAAAATATTGATTTTTTATTTCGACTTATTTTTTCAAATAACAAATTATTAATTATAGTTTTTTTAAAGATAACAGTATAAGTATTGACGTGATAACTATGAAACCTTACGTAATTTTAATAGGTTCGGCATCAGGTATTGGAAAGTCAACAATAGCCTCTGAAATATCTAATAAACTAGGAATAAAATATTTAATAGAATCCGACTTTATACGTGAAATTGTCAGGGGAATAATAGGCAACGATTATGCACCGGCTTTGCATAGCTCATCATATAATGCCTATTCAACAATACGTGATAAATCGAACTATGATGACAAGAATAAGTTAATAGAAGCAGGATTTGAAGAACATGCCTCCTTTGTAATACCTGCAATAGAAAACGTAATTAAACGTTCAATAAGGGATAATGATTCTATTGTTATAGAGGGAGTACATTTAATTCCAGGATTAATTGACATTGAACAGTTCGCAAACGATGCCAAGGTATTCTTTTTCATATTAACAATAGACCGTGAAGAACACCAGAAACGTTTCATCAACAGGGCAATTGAAATAAAACGTGGCGGAAAACAATTGGATTATTTTGAAGAAAACAGGGCAATCAATGATGATCTAATTAGAAAAGCCAATAAATTCAATGTACCGGTTATAGACAACTTAGATATGGACAAGGCGATAAATAAAATAATGCAGTATATACATGAAGTTCAAAGGGAGGTATTTCTTAAGCACTCCGTTGATGAGATTGACTTGGAACGGGATATCATAACTAAATATGGCGGAAGGATTATAGACATCTCCTATTATATCCCTGACTTTAAGGAACCGTTAAAACGGGTAATATCTAATTATGACGATGACGAAAGCACAAAGAACTTCCTGTATCATATCCATAATGATGCTAAGGATAAGGAGTCTCTGGAGACGTTGTATAAATTGTCAAATGATATTCACAGTCATACGATATGTGCACCCGATGAGGAAAAATTAAATATGATAATAAATGAATTTAAACAACAGGGCATATTGTATGATGAAAAGTTGATTAAGGAAAATGAGGATGAAAATGATGTTTGATGAAGAAAATATTAAGCAGCCTGAAGTTATGCTCTCAGATTGTCCCGTTTGCGGATCTAAAAAAACATTGGAAGTAAAGAACATCACCGAAAACATACCCTACTTCGGTGACATACTGGAAACATCGGTATACTGTACAAGTTGCGGATACCAGGAATCGGATAACATCTCATTGGAACAAAACGATCCGTCACGCTACACCTTAACTATCAGCAGTGACAAGTTAAGCACGCGTGTTGCAAAAAGTCAAACTGCTACAATTACGATTCCCGAGTTAGGAATAAAGGTGGAACCGGGGCCTAAATCTCAGGGATATGTCTCAAATGTGGAGGGGATATTGTCCAGATTTGAAGAAGCTGTAATCAGAGCCATTAAACTTGAAGGTGATAATATAGACGTGGATGTTCAAGAAAATGCATTGAATATTATAGAATTAATCACCAATATAAAGATGGGTGAATTAGAAACGCTGATGATTTTAGAAGATCCATTTGGAAATAGCGTAATAGATGATGAGGATGCTACCCGTGAAATATTAACCTCCGAAGAGGCGGCACTTCTTAAAACGGGTTTCATGACAATTGATCAGGAGGAAGATTAAATGAATGTATTGGATGTAATGGAGAAAAGATATAGCGTAAGGGGATACCTTGATAGGGAAGTTGAAAAGGAAAAATTAGACAAAGTCTTAAAGGCAGCTCAAATAGCTCCAACAGGTGTGAATGCGCAGGCTTTTAAGATATATGTCATAGATACCAAGAAACATGAGGAACAACTAAGAAAAGTGGCTGGATGGGATTGGTTTTTCGAAGCTCCACTTATCATTGCAGTTGTAGCCAATTATGATGATGCATGGACAAGAAAATGGGATGGTAAAAATATAGCGGAGATAGATGCTACAATCGTCATGGATCACATCATCCTTGAAGCAACAGAGTTGGGTCTTGGAACCTGCTATATTGCAGCCTTCCATGAAGATGCCATGAATGAATTCCTGGATTTGGATGACAATCAAAGAACGGTTCTTTTAACGCCATTAGGTTATCCTAATGCCGAACCAAGACCTACGACACGTAAGGACATAGATGAACTTGTTGAATACATATAATTTTTTTAAAAAAAGGTAATGGTAGGAATGTTAAATAATCATTTCTCTACCTTTTATTTCAAATATCGCTATTAGGAAATATATTAACACATAAGCTACCAATATAATCGATATTGCTATTTCTATAATCAGCTCCACTTCCATAAGTGAAGCATTTGCTCCGATACCAGTCAGGTATTTCATCAGTTTAAGTGTGGTAACAGCGTTGATTACAATGGGGAACGTGTATGCCGCATATGTTGGATACATGGGATGTTTAATGTACGTAATAAACTTGTAGAGTATCATGATGTAAAGTATTTTTGTAATTATATACATGGACACGGCAAATAATGTATTAACAGGACTTACCGATGAGAGATATCCAACGGCACATAAGCTAAATGGTGCTCCGTATACTCCGATAATCGGTTTGACCGGTCCTGCTACGGGTATTTTTAGATATCTGTAGCAAACTGTAATGAATACGCACACGACACATATAAAACTAAACCAAAATGCTATGCTTCCAATCAGTTCCTGATGAAAGGTCGGTGCAGTAATTGCTATCATTTGCACACCTGCAAATACAACAAAGCTACCGGCTGTGTAGCTTTCCAATTTAAAATGCAGTACATATTTGTAAATGTAATTCAATAGGAAGAATATGTGCAGCAGTATTGCAGAAATCCATATGCAATATGATATTTCTAATCCGATGTATGGGCAGACGTAATTGGATATTAACATCAATGCCATTGAAAATGTTGCAATGACACTTGCAAGTATTGGATTGTTCAGGTCTTCCTTGAAGTAATGAGGATAGTAAATTAACTTCAGTACTACAAGAATACATAGCAGTACGGCAATTGTTCCACATATTTCACGGCTGTAACTCATGTAATCATATAGTAAATTACCCATGGCGGTAATACCAAGAATCACTCCTCCAATGGAAATAGGTACTCTTTCTATACAACTTTTCATTTAATCTATCCCTATAATTATATGATAATATATGTATCCGGGAATTAAAAACAATTTGTAACTGTGTGAGTGAAAAAAAGGGATTATTTGATTATGTCCATTGGCTAATCTGAAATGATAAAACTTTTAAAAAAATATATTCGGGGGGGTTAACCGATGACTTAGAATAAATCATCTTCTTCTTCAAGATCCGGTTTGTCGTTTAGTTTTAATGTTGCTCTAACGTCCATACTTAATGCATCACAATCTGCTTTGATTGCATCCAAATGTTTTAATATTCTAATTTTTTCCTCATTGATTCTTTCAATGTTGGTGTATGGATAAATCGATTCTTTTAACATTTCATATTCAACTGTTGAATATGGGTATTCGTTTAATTGTTTACACACATTTGCCAGTACTTCACCGAGGAACTTGTTCATTTCAACTTTAACACGTTCCCTGATCATCTTGTCATCGTCCAGGTGTTCTTTCATCAGACGAACAACTTCAGCTTTAGCAAATGGTAATTTTTCATCTTCGTCAGTATATTCTTCATCTTCGAAGTTTTCTTCATTTTCAAAATCTTCCTGTGTGCTTTCCACTTCAGTTTCTTCATTAAAATTTTCTTCATTATCTGCCATAGTATTACCTCGATAATTTTAAAGTTGAATCAATTAGTTATATTTTATTGATTATAAGAATATACTATTAATTCATATAATTATATATGCTTTTATTACTTAATAAATGTTTGCATAATTTTGCTTTTATCATTCATTATTTGGCATGTTTTATCAAGATGTTATATTATAATCAATTATAACTCTCATATGGTAAATAGTATTCTTATAAAATTAAAGATTTCGCCCATGACAGATAGATGTTTCCATAATAATTTTTTAATCAAACAATGTACTTCAATAATTCAAGTAGCATACTGAAAAAATAGGGGAGGTTTAAAAATAGTTATAGTATATTCAAGCTCAGATCCAATGATTTGGTACTGTTTGTAATAAAACCGCTGGAGATAACATCGACATCCAGCCTGGCATAGTCAAGAATATTTTCCGGCCTAATGCCACCGCTGACTTCAATTAAAACTTCATTCCGTAGTCTACGCTCTTTAAGTTTGTTCAAAACATCTTCGATTTCTGTAGGGGTCATATTATCCAGCATAACAATATCTGCACCAAACATTGCAGCCCTAACTGCATTATCCAAATCTTCAACTTCAATTTCTATCTTCTTCGTAAAGCTGACCTTGCTTTTTGCAAGTTCGATGGCATCAATAACGTTGCCCACAACTTGGATATGATTGTCCTTAATCAAGACGCAATCGTCCAATTTAAATCTATGGGTATCTCCACCGCCGATTTCCACAGCCTTTTTTTCAAGTTTTTGAAGACCCGGTGTGGTTTTTCTAGTACATGCAACACGAACGTTTGGATTTACTTCCTTTACCTTTTGACATGTATCGTATACACACGTAGCGATTCCACTAAGATGCATCAAATAATTCAAAATGCTACGTTCAACCACAAGAATATCTCTGGCACATCCTTCGAATTCAAGTATCACGTCACCTTTGGCTATGGAATCACCATCCAAAAAACTGGATGATATATTCAATCCAAAGTTATCGATAATGTAGTGGGCAACATCCATGCCCGCCAAGATTCCATCTTCCTTGGCTACAATTTCTGCCTGAGCCCATTTCTCTTCACCTACTAGACTGTTGGTTGTGATGTCTTCAAATCCGATATCGTCATAAACATTTTCAATAATCCTGTTATCGCTAAAGATTGTCAATTATAATTCCCCCAAATAACATCTGTTATTTATTATATTTGTGAATAACAATTAGTTATTATTTGCTATTTAAAATTTCAATCCTAATAACTATTAGAATTTCCTCTTCAAAAATTTGCGGATACTGGTTATAGTTGAAGAAATTTTTTTCTTAAAAATTAAATAACTAATAATATAAAGATATATAATATAAGATGATATTTAAATTAACCAATAATGTGGGGTCGTATAAATTATAGAATTAACATTTTTAGGTACTGCATCGGCCATTCCTACAAGAAGTAGAAATCATACTTCGATTGTAATAAAAGTCTCCAATCGTATGCTTTTATTAGACTGTGGGGAAGCAACACAAAAACAGATGATGTATGCACAGATTAGTCCAATGAAAATAGATGATATTTATATAACGCACCTGCATGGTGATCATATTCTGGGTCTTCCGGGAATAATACAGTCACTTGCATTCAGGGGAAGAACCCGGCCATTAAATATCTATGGACCGGAAGGAATCGATGAGTTACTCGAACATATTAAGAAACTGGGCTTTTATTCAATAAACTATGAAATAATAACGCATAGCATAACTGATGATGATTCAGTTATATATCGGCAAGAGGATTTTATTGTGAAGGCTAAGCGGATGAAACATACGGTAACCGATTATGCATATATGATAGAAGAGATAAGACAACCCAAATTTCTAAAATCAAAAGCATTGGAATTGAATATTCCTCCCGGACCATTGTTTGGACAATTGCAGGCAGGCCGTGAAATAACCATTGATGGTGTTACAATAAAACCCGAGCAGGTATTGGGGCCTCCGCGTCAGGGTGTGAAAATGGTCTTCAGTGGTGACACAATGCCCCATGAATCTATGGTGGATTTTGCACGCGATGTTGACTTGCTGATTCATGAAGCCACCTTTTCAAAAAAGTATGCTGATAAGGCAGTTGAAAATGGACATACCATAGCGGAGGATGCGGCAAAAATAGCAAAAAAGGCGAATGTTGAACAGTTAATATTAACCCATATTTCAAATAGATATACAGATTCTGATGAATTGTTGGATGAAGCAAAAGCAGTATTTGAAAATACTGTCTATGCACATGATTTCATGAAAGTAGTTATAGAAAACAAAAAAGCTGTTAGGATAATCAACAGAGAACAATAACGGTGATAATAATGTCATTATTTAGTAGTATACAGGTAGATCCAAAAGTAATTCCATACATCCAAAAGGCACAGGGTGTTGGAGTAGTAAAGGTTAACAACATTGGAAAATGTTCGGCCATAATAGACAATCATAACTTGGTTCTAACTCCATATGAAGGAAATAACAAGATAATAGTGCCTATAGGTGAAATAAACTTAATACAATACGATAAAGGAAACTTTATAAACGAACCAAAACTATCGGTAGGTGCAAAAGGATCACAGTTTGTACTGGCCGGAGTTGATAATAACGATGATGAATTAAATGCGTTTTATCAATCATTACTCGATTTAAGACAAAAAGAGGAAAAACTACTCAAAAACAATAAAAGAACCGATGGAATGCCACACCCAAATAACAATATTACAAATCCGAATAAATTAATCAATACCAAAAACGACTTCCCGGAAGTAAATAATCCGGATAGTCAATATGAAGGGGATGTGCCACTTCAGCAAGTGGAATTTGATCCTGTATCCGAAATCAGAAGATACTATGAATTAAAAGAGGATGGAATAATTTCCGAAGAGGAATTCGAACAAAAGAAAAAACAGTTACTGGACTTATAACAATAAATCAATTGGAGGAAAAAATAAATGAACGTACCATGGGTAGAAAAATACAGGCCACAGACATTGGATGATGTGGTTGGACAGGAACAGATAGTCGGAAGATTAAAAAGATATGTTGAAGAAAATTCAATGCCCAATATCATGTTCACAGGTTCAGCCGGAGTTGGAAAAACGACATGTGCCTTGGCATTGGCAAAAGCGTTGCTCGGCGAGTACTGGCAGCAAAACTTTTTAGAATTGAACGCATCGGATGCAAGAGGAATAGACACTGTAAGAAATGAAATAAAAAGTTTCTGTAAATTAAAGGCAGTTGGAGCACCGTTCAGGATAATATTTCTGGATGAAG
>MUZY01000212.1:840-6258 GCA_003266065.1 Methanosphaera sp. rholeuAM130 | reverse complement strand
ACATTATTGTTTCCATAATTAGGTGAATTTGGTTCCCAGTCAACCTCAGTTTCAACCGTGTCTACTTTAATTACTGAATTGGATATGACAACAGGTGAATTTGCCGTTGAAATAACAGAATACGGATAACCTTTCGGTGTCTGTCTTGTAATATTGGCAGTAATGTTACAGTTATCAATATAACTGTCCTCAGCTCCATTGTTCTGGATTAATATATAATCCTGTTCGGTATACTCGTCAGTATAAACGATAGTCATGTTGACAAGTTTGAAATTGTTAAGAGTACTTTCAACTACCACTGCCTTATTTGTAAGTACAAAGTCTTCCGTACCTGCAAATGTAAGATTTCTACCTGTAGTGTTCTTGTTCATTTTTGTCAGTGCTATCTGTGACACTTCATCAGGTACGCTGTAGAAGTAGAACGTCGTATCATTGGTTAAGTTCTGATGATATAATTCACCCTGACTGTTAAAGTAGTCATAGAAGTTATCCACTGTAATGTTAACGACCGGACTAAGCAATTGAGTAGTAGTTTCCACAATGATTACTGTTGATGTATCTTTATGAGTATCATTACCATCAAAGACAAATTTTACATTATGACTACCACCAACCGTTGGAGTGTATCCATAGGTAAGCGTACCATACTCATCACTTGTGTTAATGGTTGCAATCAACTCCTCATTGTCATAAACATTAATACTTTGAGCTTCACTTTCAACACCATCAGCCTTGAACACTCCCCTGATAATAAGACGCTGCCCCACATCAATTGGAGTGGTATCATAAGTCAATTCAATGCTTGTTGGGATAAGATTACCACCTTCAGGAGCCCTGTTGTTTTCCACAACATTATTTTCTCCGGTTGCGGTTACTGCTGCGTCTCCTTTTTTGTCGTTTGCTACTATGTAGTTGTCTGTTACTGTGTTATCGTTTCCGTTGAGTTCTACTCCNNGTTGCCGTCTAGTTTTATTGCTGTGAGTGTGGATTTACCGTCCATTGTAATGGTGTTATCAGTACAAATTGTGTTATTGGATTGATAACCCAGAGTAGTATCAAGTAGTCCTGATATTGCTACAATAGATGGATTATTCCCTGTATTATCTGTCTCTTCTATATTTATTGTGTTGTTTAATATTTTAGTATTTGGTGCACGAATCTCTATAACCTTAAATGAGCTAGCTGGAACTTTCGCATTAATTATTGAATTTTGAAAGGTTACATTACTAATCTTAGCTTGGGTTGCAACGAATATATTGTCACATGTTCCTATTTCACAGTTTACTGTAATATTAAGATTATCAAATTCAATATAATCTCCAGCCATACCACCATCTTGACAATAAATTAGTGGTGTTATTTGGTCTTCTTCGCCGAGGTTATAAATTAAATTAATATTTGATATAGAACAATGCATTCCTTGAATATTAATTTGAATATTATTTAATGTAAAACCATCCTTACCAACTATTGAAAAGTGTTTATCATAATGTTGTTGTAACATAAAAGTATTGAAAAATAACTGTTTACCTTTTTCAGGGAAATAACCTAGTTTATACATTGTATTTCCAGTAATAAGAGTAGCAGTAGGTAACCATACCCCACCCTGTTCCTGATATCTGAAGTATTTTAAAAACGTCTCCTCATCATCAATATCAACTTCAGTATATTCTATTCCAATTGGTATGTTATCCTGTACAACATTGTTTTCTCCGGTTGCGGNNTGAGTTCTACTCCGGTTGCTGTTCCCTGGGTGGTTACTGTTATGTTGTTGTTAGTTATTGTGTTGTTGTTTGTGTTTATTTTTATTGATGTTAATGTGGATTCACCGTTCATTGTTATGTTGTTGTCTTTGATTGTTACATTATTAGCAACTGTTCTTGTTTCATATGGAGCAACTATAATAGCTTGAATTGAAGGATTTTCACCTGTTCCATCGGTTTCTTCAATATTGACCGTATTATTAATAAATTTAGTATTTGAACCACCTAAATTGATTAATTTTGTGGTATCTTGTGTTGCAGGTACTTTTATATTAAATTCAGAGTTTTGGATAGTTACTTGACCATCATAATTTAAATCTAATAATTTAAAATTTAAATTTTCTTTATATTCAGTTGTATAATTTATTTTCACATTATCTAATACCATATGAAGAGGTGAGTTACCCGTATTAGATAAAAGTATTTTCTCATATTCTCCCTGTGAATAATCTTCATCATAGATTATATTCATATCAGATAATGTAAATTTTCCACAGTTAAACCATAAACGTATATTCTTTAAAGTAAAATCATCTTTTCCAACAAATGTAACATCATATTGACTATATGAATCCCACATGAAAGCTACATATTGTAAAAAGGTACAAGTATCAGGAATATAATACATATTGAATATTGTATCACTAGTAAGTTTAGCACCTTTGATGGATACTATTCCGTTATTATTATTGAAATAGTCAGAAAAATTTTCCTCAGTAATATCAATAACTGTTGGTTCTCCTTCATTTTTAACTGAACGGGCCACTTTTTTATTTAATCCATTAGAATTTGTTGGAGTAAAACTATTAAGATACCAAGTATTGCCTGAATAAGATGAAATAGTGTTACCTGAAATATAAGTTGGATTTGCAGAACTACCTATATATAGATTATTAATAGTATTATAAGCTAAATAACAGTTATTTCCAGTGACTGATACTGTTGAATTTTCTGCATTGTTATTGTAGAATATGCATCTTTCTGGTAGTGATACACTTGAGTGGAATGTGTTTCCTGTTATTGTACTGTTTTTTGTTCCTGCGAATGAACCGTACACTTCATTGTTTATGTAGCTGTTTCCTTCGTATGTGTCGTTGAAGTCTCCTGTTAATGTTGCAGTTGGACTTATCCATTGACCACTGAATGATGATGCTACTGAAACGTTGTTTCCTTCAAATTTGTTGCTGTGTCCACTTACTACTACTCCAACGCATACTCCTCCACTTAAGTTGACTGTGGATATTCTGTTGTTGGTGATGTTGTTGTAGGTGTTCGTGTTTACGTCAGTGTATAATACATTAGGAATATTGTATGTTGTTAAGTACACTAGGTTTCCAACATTTCCTTCACCGATAATTGTGTTGTTATCGATTGTACAGTAGTCTGCCTGAGCTAATACTATGCTACTGCTTCCACTATTGTTGCATGTGTGGATGTAGCTGTTTTTAACTGTTACATATGTTGAATTTTCTCTTATACTTAGTACTCCTACTCCTGAACCAATTCTTTGGTTGTTTACTGTAATGTTTACATTGTCAAATGTTACATGGTTAGCGTTTTTGACAAATATTTGTGTATTGTAAAATGTTATGTTTGTAATATTTGTGTATGATCCTGTATTTATTATATTGAATGAATTACCTGTTTCATTACCCGTGTAACTTCCACTAGTAGTATTTAAGCTTATTACAGCGTTTGTTGTGGAAGTAATGTTTACTGCTTTATTTATAATTACTGCACTATTATATACAAATGAGTCTTGTACATCTATAGTGTCACCGTCATTTACATCAGAACATAATCCGGTATTTGTGAATACATCACTATAATTAGTTGACGTAACTACTACCGTTTTTGGTGTATCCAATGTAGCTTTTTTAATATTGGTTTTTTCTTGTTTGTTATTGTTCTCCCTTGTAACAGTATCGGTTACAATATTGTTATCATTTACCAAGGAGTCAGCAGCACTTACACTAACCGATGAATCATCAGTCAATGCGGCATCATCAGACACGTCACTGGCAGATACCGCTGCAATGGCAAACAATAACAGCACCAATGTAGTTACAAAGAACAATCTTTTAACATTATTACTCATGTTTTTTCACCTCTTTTTGTAAGTAATAATAAAATTTATGAAAAGTGAATCAAGAAATATCAGAAACAAAAGATGATTCCCAATATTTTTATTCAATGTCAATCTAAATTATTCCTTCAAAAGAAATAATGGAATTCATAGTTATTTAATAATAACTAATATAAATTTTATTATTGATTATACTATATCAAATTTAATATTATTAAATTTAACCCATTTATTTCCAAAATAAAAGGCGAATAAAAAGAATTTAAATAATTAAAAAATAATTATGACGCAATTAATTGATTTATAACGTTTAATCATTTAATAATTTTAAAAATTAACTGATGTAAAGTATTGAAATGGGGGGGGGCATATTTGACAATTAAAAAAATAATATGAAGGAATATATGTTGTTTTTTTTAAAATTAATGTGAAAAATCTATATATTTAGATAATTGAATGATTTTGAAGAAAGCCTTATCTTCACATATAAAGATATCATTCATAGAATAATTTGATTAAAGTTACCCCTCCAAAGGGGGGTAAAATAAGAGAAAAAAAGGTATTGTCGAGATTATGTATTTACTTGAAGCAAATACCGTTCTCTTCCAAGTAGTCCGGCACCAGGTCACGGACAAGCTCATTTAACGATTCCCTTGTGGGTGCTCTTGCAGTCAGCCTCTGGTAATGCTGCGGCCCATGCACAACGTAGGAGACTTCACCGTCGAATACCTTGTTTTCGGGTATGCGTTTATCCTGTGGGAAGTCGCCTATTGGTAGCTCTGCACTGTGATAGTTTTTCATGTGTTTTTCAACTTTTCGGCTCTTCCAATTGCCCGAAGCCATGTCCACCAGCTGGCATAATGGGTATACGTCCGTTGTGGCGGCACTCATGTATCGGGTTCCGCTTGGCCTTGTATTTAATTCTATCACGTAATCCTCCCCGGCGGCACAATCGTGAAGTATGTCTATGTCCATCGTTGCCTCAACATCAACAAGTTTTGCCAGATTCTGTGCCAATTGCCTTAAGGCTTGGTTATGCCTACTGTTGTCGAGTCCTTCAATATCGAGCGGTCCCCGTTTTATTTTGGAGAGAGGATGGGTTCCCTCGAGTGTTGTATTGCCCTTATATATTGGTGATAATGCCACTTCCTCCTTGTTCCATCTTAGTACCTCTATGGATGCCTCGAATCCCTCGACATATTCCTCGGTGAATATGTTGTCCTTATCTTTGATGAATTCTTCCACGTCCTCGGCGGTCAATGCTATTTTTACTCCGGAACCCCCTTGTCCTTCGGGTGTCTTGAGTACTGTCGGCAATTTGTCACATAATTTATCCAGTTCAATATTATCATCCAATTTTTCGAATGACGGCGTGTTTATCCCGTTTTTTTCAAGCAGCTTCTTGCATCGGTATTTATCCGCCGCTATGGATGCACAGTCGTATCCGGCGGCCACGACGGGTATGTCATTTTCTTCTTCCAACCTGTCCTTGAGTCTGCCCACATCGACCAATGGACCGTCTATTCCTATAAGCGGGATTACCGCGTCAACGTCCTCCTTTATTGCCAC
>MUZY01000212.1:0-764 GCA_003266065.1 Methanosphaera sp. rholeuAM130 | reverse complement strand
AGTATTTTCATTATCTTTCACCTCTTAAATATTTCTTATTATATGGTTGCATAGTTCATCGATGCTTGCCTGGACTTCCCCGGATATCGTATCGACGAGTGTCATGTCCTTCGGCTGTATTCCCAATGTCATTATCTTACATCCCACACTGTCTTCCAGGTAGTTAATTAGAAATGATATCGGCATCGTGTGCGTTGAGAAGTTGAAGGTGTCTATCTGATTCCTGTCGACTATTATGAATGAGCCTGCATCGGATGAAAACTCGACCGCGTCTATTATTATTAGGTGTGACGGGTTTATCTGGCGTATTTCTATCGTATGGTTTTCGGGTGCCGTGGCGGCATTCAACAGATATACGTCATCGGAGTCCACGTCCATGCTGACCAGTTTTTCATAGAGCATGTCTATTGTCTTTGGCCCTGTTGCATCGTCTCCCCTCAGGGTATTTCCTATTCCCATAATTAGCAGTTTATCATAGCCTGCCATAAATTCACTTATTTCTTCTTCCTGTTGCTTGGATAGTATTCAAGCCACCCCCCATGGTATATTTCAGGTTTATTGTTATCTCATCCATATTATTGACGTTTAATTCTTCGATTGGTATAATAAGTGGCGGATTTAGCATCGGTGTTGGATCCAATGTCACATCCTCACTAAGGATTGTGTATGTGGTTATCTTTATCGCATTGAGCAATCCGTCCTTGGATGCCCTTATCCGGATGGTTGTCTCAAATTCGGGATTGTTGTACCGGTTCAGGTTGATT
>MUZY01000036.1:20144-20759 GCA_003266065.1 Methanosphaera sp. rholeuAM130 | reverse complement strand
TTATATTAAATCCCCCCTTTCTTATTTTACATATCTTATTTTGCTCTTGTCAATCTCATCCAGTGTATGGGCGGGTGGTCTATTGTCATTTAATCCCAAGGACAGTATTCCCACGATTCTGTATTTATCATCCAGGTCAAATAATCCACGGATATATTCCTCGCTGTCGGTATCATCGGAGGTTCTTCTCAAATGACTTTGAACCCAGCAGCTTGCCACGTCCAGACTGGTAGCCATCAAATCCATGTATGCCATTGCAATCGATGAATCCTCAATCCACGTATCCGCCTTATCTGAGTCTGCAACGGTTACAATTGCACAGTTGGCATTCTCAAGCATGGCGGAGCCGGCACTTTTTGAATGGGATAATCTTTTTAGCATGTCGTTATCCTTTACGACGATGAATTCGCAGGGCTTTCTGTTTCTGCTGGTGGGTGCAAGAAGTCCAGCCATAAGTATCTTATCCACTTTTTCATCTGCAACGTCCTCCCCGTCATATTCCCTTATGCTTCTTCTTTTCAACATTATATCCAATAATTCCATATCATATCACCTATTGTATAATTGATTTTAACATTCATAATTCGAGCAGTTGGTCTGCCTTGTCTATTATTC
>MUZY01000036.1:19786-20050 GCA_003266065.1 Methanosphaera sp. rholeuAM130 | reverse complement strand
TTGGCCGCCGTTTGAATATCGGCACATCTGTCGCCGACGTATAATATTTCATCCCTATCGAATGATTCGTTTTCCAGTATCAGATTAATCATCTCCGGATCGGGCTTGGCACTTCGACCGAATTCATATCCGACGACGTATTTGAAGTTTATATCGGGGAATATGCTATCGGTCAGCTCAACCAATTGCGACTCCAGCCTATTGGAACAGATGGCCAAGGTACATCCCTTTTTTTCCAATGTCTCAAGCGTATCTATAATGCCT
>MUZY01000036.1:0-19709 GCA_003266065.1 Methanosphaera sp. rholeuAM130 | reverse complement strand
CTGTTGTATGCTATTACGGAGTCATGAAAGGTATTTACAAGAGTTCCGTCAAAGTCAAAAATGTATAGTTTCTTCATATGGGTATATATGTTTCAATGATTTAAATAATTATTCTTGGATATTGGACTATCGATAGTTTTTTAGATTAAAAAAAAAGTTATATTGGTCATTTTTAGAAATCAGGGGATAAATATTGTCTGTAAACAATTGCAACATATACATATGTGGTTGTTCTCATTAAATTAAAAAGAAAAAGAAATGGGGGTTTATTGTAGTACGAATCCACCGTTAGGTGAGATTACTTGACCAGTTAGGTATGGTGCTTCAAGGATGTAGCCTAATGCTCCTGCTATGTCGGATACGTCTCCAATTTTGCCGAGTGGTATTGTAGCTGCAAGTGCGTTTAATTCATCCTGGTTTACTCCACGTAGCATGTCGGTCATTATCATACCCGGTGCTATAGCGTTTACACGTACTTTTCTTGGTGCAAATTCAAGTGCGAGTGCACGTACTAATCCTATTACTCCTGTTTTTGCTGCACAGTAGTCTGCCTGGTTGATTACTCCTGTCAAACCGCCCACTGATGCCGTACATACTATGGATGTTTCACGGTCTACCATGTATGGAAGGCATAGGTGGCTCATGTGCATCATGCTTACTAGGTTTGTGGTGATTACTCTTTCATAGTCTTCAGGCTGTAGGTCTATGAAGTTGCAGTTGTTTGTTATTCCTGCATTGTTTATGAGTGCATCGATCTGGTCGCCGAATTTTTCTATTGTAGCGTCTACGAGTTTTTTGCAGTCTTCGAATTTGCTTACGTCTGCCTGAACTGCTATAGCTTCTACTCCATATTGATTTTTAATTTCTTCTATCAAGTCTTCGGTTAATTGTTTTGATGAATCGCTGCGGTAGTTTATTGCAATGTTGTATCCTAGTTCTCCCAGTTTTTGTGCCATTGCTTTTCCTATTCCTCTTGATCCACCTGTGATTATTGCGGTTTTTGCCATTTTATCTACCTCTTTAAATTTAATTTATAATAATTCTTTAATTATTATATGTTAATTTATAACTATTTATTTTTAAATGTTTCTATATTTAGAATTATTTGTAATATAATAATTGTTTAATCAATAAGATTATATTATAAAAAGATATATTAATTATTATAAGAGATGGAGCAATATTATGAAAAGAAATAAAAAGTTATTGTCGCTGATTATGATGGTTATAATGCTGTCTGCATTAACTTGCGTATCGGCCTTTACCGCCGAAGAACAGAAGGTGCTTGACACCAAGTATGACTTTTATCCGTCCCAGTTCATATTTGAATATAATGGATATAATTCAACTGATTATGAGGGGGATACGGGCTTGAAGGGAGCGTATGTAAATAACACTGTGGATAACATGACATATTACGTTCCTGTGGAGTATGTGCGTACATTCGCATGGATGACGAAAAAATCCTTCAAGTTGGATGAAAACATTGACGTTAAGCATAGCCTGATTGTAGACGGCCGTGCCTATGATTGCATACTCATTGGAATGTTTTCAAAGGATGGCACTGAAATACCGAAGCTGGATATCAAATCCAATAGCTTGACAAAGGAGCAAAGATCATATTTTGATGATTATGACCAGACAAGAGAGGAATATTATCAGGAACAATATCAGGATACATTGGAGGATATTGAGGACAATTCAAGAAGGTCAACCAGTTACAAGGATAATGACAGGGGCCATTACGGTTTCTATTATGGTACCAATGGCCGTGGAATAATGTACACGAGATAAAACTACCATTATTATATGGTATTTAAAGGGTGGTTTAATAATGCATAAAGATAGACATGTTATAGAAGCATTGGGGAAAGCAAAAGTTGTAATAGAGGACGGTTTGGTAACCTCTATTGGTGAGCCTGTGATAGATTACTGTCCCATATTTGCAAAGTATCATAATATCCAGCATATAACAGGGGAGGATATTAGAAAAAACATAGAATATAGAATAGAAGACTTTGGAATGTGTACGAAAAACAGGCAGTTACGGATGAAGGACATGCTTTCTGTTGGCATATCCGAGATTCTTAGAAGCAATTTGAAGCTTGGCAATATCGACTGTGTCGTGGGAGCGTGTGAAGGAATAGGGACATTAATTATGGATGATGCCGATTTGGTTCAGGGAGTAGGTGGAAGAGTATCCGGACTGGTAAGCACAACACCGATACCCGAATTGATTGAAGAGGTTGGAAAGGAAAACGTATTGAATCCTCTAACCGCCGAGTTGAATCAGCTCAAAGGATTAGAGATGGCAATCGATAAGGGATATAAGAATATAGCAATTACACTAATTCCCTCACCGATGATAAAAGAAATCAGAGAATATCCAATACCTGATGACGTGAATGTATACCTATTTGTAGCACATACTACGGGTATATCCGAAGAATTGGCTGCAATAGCATTTGACTATGCGGATATCGTGACTGCATGTGCATCCCGTGAGGTCATTAAGTTGGCACAGGAGAGAAAACCCTACTATTATGGTACCGCCGTACCCATATTTGCCGTAAGCGTTGAAGGAAGAAAGTTCCTTGATGCTCGCTTAAAGGATGTCGGTAAAAGTCCAAGCGTCAACGAATATCCATTGAATGAGGATAACTTTGCAAGGAAACTATTGTGATTCTACCTTTTTTTATTTTTTTAATTATTCATAATGAATTAATGAAACAATTTACTACTTGACCCTAAAATCTATTTTTTCATCGTATACGAGTTTGTAGAAGTCATTTTGCATATTGAATATCTCATTAGTATATTCCTGATTCAGTAGGGTGTACTCTTCATCATCTATGCTTTTATCGTTTAGTCTTATTCTTGTGTCTATTATCTTCTCAAGCAGTTCCAGCAGAATTATTGCAAAGGCGAGTATGGTTTCTGTTTTTTCTATGTCTAGCAGTTCAATATCATTTTTGTCGAGTGTCTTGATGATATCGGATTCCATAATCATGAATAGGTCAAGTATCATGGATTCCACTGAGGTGTAGTTGAAGAATATGTCATTGAAGGCATGGTTATCCGTAATGAATGTGGATGTTTTTGGTAGGAATTGATTTCTGGAATAGTTTATTAATCCGTATATGTTTATCAGTTCGTTAAAGAAGTCATCGTCATAGCTTATCGTCAGTTTTTTCAAGTATTTTATTATGCAGTTTAGTGTATGGATAATTTCCCTTATTGAATTTTCATAATCTGTCATTCAATCACCTTTTATTATAATTTTATCTTATCCAGTATTTTTATATTATTTCATTATTTCCATTCAATATAAAGCTTTGCATTTTTTTAACTTTTTTTCATGTACTTTTGTAAATCTTGTTTAAAATCGAAATAAATATGGCATTTATTCTATTGTATATTTTTTTATCAAAATGATATACAAACGTTTTAAAATGATATTTTTCATTCTATTATTTTAATTTAATATTCTAATTTTTAATAATTCTAATATTAATAATTATAAATCATGATAAATAATTTATACTAAAACATATATACTATAGTATACAAAATATAATATAATGTGAGGTATTGAACATGTCAATATAAAATGTTACAGTAGCTGGCGGTGGAGTGCTGGGTAGTCAGATAGCATTCCAAAGTGCTTTCTGCGGTTTTAACGTTAAGATTTGGCTAAGGAGTGAATCTTCCAAAGAAAGGGCTCAGCCAAAGCTGGACAGGTTGAAGGATATATACCTGAATACGCTGGAAACCATGAAAACAAATCCATCAGCATACTGTAGAGGTTTCACAGATAAAAATGAATTATCTGATGATGAGATAGACCAATTGAAGTCTCAAGTATGCAGGTCATATGAAAACATTGAAATGACTACAAGCTACCAAGAAGCTTCTGAAGATGCTGACTTGATAATCGAGGCAATAGCCGAAGATTCACAACAGAAAATAGCGTTTTATAAGGAATTGGCAAAGTATATGCCTGAAAAGACAATATTGGTTACAAACTCGTCAACATTGCTTCCAAGTGCATTTGCACAATACACGGGCAGACCGGAGAAGTATCTGGCATTGCACTTTGCAAATGAAATCTGGAGAAATAACACTGCGGAAGTAATGGGACACTCGCAAACAGACCAAAAGTGCTACGACGAAGTGGTGCAGTTTGCAGGTGACATCAACATGGTGCCTCTGAAACTAAAAAAGGAACAGCCGGGATATATATTAAATTCAATGCTTGTACCGTTTTTGAGTGCAGCCGAAGCGTTATATGCAACCGATGTGGCAGATTTCGAAACGATAGACATGACATGGAAGCTTGCTACGGGTGCACCGGCAGGACCGTTTGCAATACTGGATGTGGTAGGTCTAACAACTGCCTATAATATAGTGATGATGAATCCGGAAGTGAATAATCCTGAATCGGTTCCGGCAAAGATTGCGGCAAAACTGAAAGAAAAAATTGATGCTGGAAAAACAGGTGTAAATGCAGGAGAGGGTTTCTACAAATACGATTAAAATAAAAATCAAAACTTCATTAATACCTTCTTCTTTTTTACAGTCTGTTTTCTAGTTTTTCATCTAAAATAATAAAATTTTTAAGAGGAATTATAATGGGAGATATAGTAAAACTAAGATTTGATGATAACTTTGAAGGCGAAGAAAAAGAAGTACTGGATAGACTAATAGCTCTGCAACTGGCGCTATGTAAAAAAGACATTGCAGGCATGTCAGATTTACTCTATCATAACTTCGTATTGGTTCGAGGATCAGGAAGAAAAGAATTAAAGCAGGAATTTTTAAGGGATATCAGAAAAGATGTACTTCATTATGTTGAGACAAAAATCAAAAATCCTAAAATAACCGTCGATGGAAATAAGGCTACCATTAATGTGAAAATCTACATTAAGACACGGGTAACCGGAGCTCAAATCATATGGGACTTGAAATCAAGGTTCTTACTTAAGAAAAAAGAAGGCGAATGGTACTTTACCGAATGGGACACTACATAAACAAGGATTTTCCATTTAATTCTTCTTTTCAACTATTTTTAAAATGGCTATTTTCAACTACTTTTCAAGATGATTTCTATCAACTATTTTTAACAAGACATTTGTATATTCAAAGAACTCATATTATATGGAAATCTTTTAAATTGATAGTCTAGCATAGTTGAAATACATAACCATAATAACTATTATCATCGATAAATACAAATAGCTTGATTCTCGAATTGTTAACATTACATGATTATCACATGATGAAAAGATTTAATATGGATAAAGGGTGACATGTGATATTTGGATATTCATTTATTCTTTTTTATATTATTCTGACACTTGTTGATTCCACTTTTTCTTCATCCAAAAGTCAATAAAATGTATTCTAGATTGCATTGCAGTAAATATTATTAATAGAAAGCACAAATAATAATATAACAATGGAGGTGTTTATTATAAGAAAATTTATCCAGGACATATTCAACAAGGGTAATTTTAAGGATTACTTCAAAAGAAACAAGGTATTTCTATTGGTATCAATATTTGTACTGATATTATCTGTTTATTCGGGATTAACAGATCCGCAATCATACGCTGCATTCAGTAACTATTCACTGAATAATTTGATAATGTCAAACATGGAAGGTAGTGGTGCCGTTGGAAACTTTTTAATGTCATTTACCGCTACTGTACTATATTATCTGTCCATAATTGCGATGGGTTTAACGTTCTCTGTAATGGCAATGTTATCATTTGTAGCAAATGCCGTTTCAATTGGGTTCCTGTTTAACCAGAGCATTAGCAATATTCATCTAATACTTCCACAGTCCATATTTACTTTAATTGCCAGCATATTTGCAATGTGTGGTGCTTTCCTGGTGACAAAGATGGAAGTTCGCTTCATAGGATATCTTTCAAATCATGATAAGTATCCATTAAATCGACTTAAAGCACCATTTAAGGATCTTATATTATCAATAGCATTAATGTTAATATTTGTAATCATATACTCACTATTAAATGTGGTGTTAATGCCTACGAGTTATTAGAATAATAATTCTAATATACTACCTTTTTTTAGAATGATTATTATATTCACAAGAATTTATGGGATTTATCCTTGGTTCTCAGTTTAAATTTTTTCATAGTTTTTAAATCCATACATCCAATATCAATTTGAAATAAGTGCAATTTAATGAATCCAATAGCATAAAATGATATTAATGTAAATAAATTACCTATAAAAATATATATTTCATTAATATAAATAATTATAATAATAAACATACTTTATAGTTGTTAGACAACTTGAAATTGAAAAAAACCTTACTTATCTTAGGGGTGAATTCTATGAATGATTCAAAAAATAATCAAGGGGATAATTCTCAAAATAATAACGGATATAATCCTAATCAACAAATGAATAATAATAATATTAATAATAATCCTCAGAATAATTTTAATCCACAGAATAATGATATGGATGAAAATTCAATAATTACGGGATTGTTTTATAAAAAAGATAAATATACTAATCAATACAGACTTGCCAAAACAAAAACGATATCCATAGCACTATTTTTCTTCATGCTGTTGTTTTCATTATGGGCAACATATGATACCTTTGGATATTTGGAAGCATGGGATTTTATCGGTGCTATCATACTTGCATTGGTAGTTACGATTCCAGTATTTGTCATTGGATTTATTGTTGGAAAGTTGATGGAAGACAACAACAATCCATACCAACAGATTCCAAATCCACAATATAATCCGCAGGTACCTAATGGTCAATATAATCCTCAAATGCAAAATGGACAAGTACCTAATGGACCGTATAATCAGCAGATACAAAATCAACCGCTGGACTATGCACCTAACCAACAGGTACCTAACCAACAATTCAATCAACAAATGCCTGATCAGCAAGTACCTAACCAACAAATTAATCAGCCTGACCAGCAAGTGCCTTACAATGAAGTTCCAAATCAGGATTTCACCAGAGTTGCTAATGAACAAGTCCAAAATGCCGATAACCAACAGAACTTCTATAATCCACCAGATGAAATTAACCGGGAAGACACTCAAGACATAGCAGACGTTGAGGATACAAATATGGATAATCCGACTATGGATGATTCAAGTACTATTGAAAAAAATGATGTAGAAGATTCAAATGCTGAAATTGCAACTAATGAAAATACCATAAACAATGAATACTATGATAGGGATAATCTTGGAACAAATCATGATACAGTAGAAAAGGCAACGGCATACTGGTTGGGTGAAAGATTCCAATCGGAGTATAAGCCACCGTTTACGATGTATGTCTTCGACAATCCAAATGATGCTGAAGAGGCACTTCTTGAGTTGCCGTATATACATAAGGCAGCAGATACCGGTAATTTAATCTGTGATGAAGTGTTCATCTACGGATATTATAAAGTTTCAGAAGATAATTATGAAGCGATAGTATGTGGAAAAGACTTGACTTACGAACAGTTCACACAGGCCGAAGAAGCATTTGAAAAACATGGCGGAACACGCAAGAATAACCTTGAACCCGATAAAACGGTTGTGACTAAACCTAAAGATGATACACCAAATAATGGCCAAAGCAGTGTAAAGTTCAGGGAAAAGATTAATAAAGATCAATTCACATACGAATGCTATGATGCTGACAATAAGAATGACGCATTGGAATTTCTCAAAACCAAGGATGTAAATCAAAGATTATATTATATCTGTGTATACACGCCTGAAGGAGATTACGGTAAGGATATTGACGGTGTTTATCAGATGTAAAATCCTTTTCACCACCTTTTTTTTCTTTTTAAAATCATTTAAAATCCTTTTTTTGTCATTGCACTATTAACTCTATGTGCATAGTTATGCTGATGCATATTATTTTATAATCATTTATTCCCATTCAAATATTCTAAAATATCTGTTTTATTATAGTATTTAATTATATTAAAGACAAATCTTTATCAATTATTAAAATTAAAACATTTAAATACTTACTTATCCTATATAATAATTGGACAAAAAATAAATAATTAGAAGATGGAAATATGAAAGGAATAATAGGAGCAATCTGCGGTGATATAATAGGTTCATCCTATGAGTTTAACCCGGTCAAGACGAAGGATTTTGATATATTTCCAAAAAATTCCCGGTTTACCGATGATACCGTTATGACGCTTGCGGTTGCAAATTGGTTACTGCTTGATTTGAACTTTACTGAGGATGTTCTCATAAATCAAATGCAAATTCTTGGATCTGAGTATCCGCGTGCCGGTTATGGTGGACGCTTCAGCAGGTGGTTAGTCGATGAAAATCCCGAAGCATATAACAGTTGGGGCAATGGATCGGCTATGCGTGTCAGTCCGGTAGCATGGTATGCCGGTAGCCTGGAAGACTGTGTTAAGTTGGCAAGGCTTTCTGCTGAGGTCACACATAATCATCCTGACGGTATAAAGGGAGCTCTATCAGTATCATCAGCAATATTTTTAGCAAGAAATGGCTATTCTAAGGATGAGATTAAGGAGCATGTCGAGATAAATTATGACTATGATTTGTCAACGCCACTGGATGTAATCCGTCCTGATTACTCCTTTGAGGTTTCTTGTCAAAAATCCGTTCCACAGGCAATAACCTGCTTTTTAGAGGCCAAGGATTACGAGGATGCAATCAGAAATGCTGTATCGTTGGGTGGGGATGCCGATACGCAGGCAGCCATTGCAGGAGCCATAGCTGCAGCATATTATGATGTTCCTGTAGAAATATATAAGCCGTGCATATCGAAATTAGATCCTAGATTACATCAGATATTCAGGGAATTCAATGAGAAGACGTTAGGTGAGTAGATTGCCGTCGGAAGCATTCAATGAAGATCAGGCATATGAGGTAATCGACGGCGTATTGGATATTGAGGATTGTGAAGATCCAGATGCCGTAGCGGATATAATCAATGAGGAATACATTGAAAATCCATATAATATAAATTATAGGGATAATTCCAATCCCAAAAATGAGGATAGTGGATTGGATAATAAGATAATCTATTGCTGTATTCTTGTAATCGTAATTTTCATCTTATATCTAATCCTATAATTAACTTTTTTTATTCACGTCACGTTTTTTTGGAGTTTAATTTAATAATTATTACCAATTGCCATTTATTTATCGAATTTTGATTTAATCATTGTCAGAATCATTTTAAACCTTGACTTTGCACTAAGTGCATGTGGAACATTGGCCGGCATTATAATCATATCACCCTTATTCAAAGTGTATGGCTTTTTATCAATTGTTATCTCAACTGTTCCATCAATGACTTGTACCAGTGCATCAAAAGGTGCGCTATGTTGGCTTAATCCTTCGCCTTTATCAAAAGCAAAAAGTGTAACCGTACCGGTATCCTTTTTGATAATCTCTGTACTTACCACTGATTTATCCTGGTAATCTATCAGAGATTCGATATTTATTATTTCATTTTTATTTAAACTCAATATCTTTCACATCCTTTTAATCTATAATAACTATTATAATATGATAATAGTATAAAGTTTTTTAACCATCATGGTGACAAATATCACAAAAAAATTACTGGTCATTGAAATAGATTTAAATACTAATTTCTAAAGATTAAAATATAACAAAGAATAAGGTTTTAATTATGGATTACATATTTTTACTGATAATTTTCATATACTTATTGGCATGGTATTTAGGGCCTGTCATAACTAAGAAGCTGGGCATATCCAATAAGGTATATTTAAACAAGTCATTCAACAGATTAAAAGCAAAGTATCTGGCTTACATGATTATCTTCTTTACAATACTGGTATTGCTCTTAGATTTTAATTCTTTAATGGGTGTGGAGTTATATTATACGATGATTCCAATTATTTCATTAGTATTTTTCGCTGTCCTGTTAATTTTCAGAAATGACTTTTTGAATCTCAGATACTCTTCTGATGGAGATGACGATAAATATTACCTTGACTTCGTTAACGTATCATTTATACCGATAATCATCATAGCATTGTTGTCAAATTTACTTAGAATTAATAATAACCTATTGGTGATTCTGGTAATGGTCGTGACATTTGTGGAAATGATAATACTCATATTTAGCTTGTTTCCGGACAAGGTACATGAATATTTCATCACCAGAAATTATTCATTCTCATATAAACAATACTTCATGATCATATTGGTGGTATCGTTAATTCCCGTACTGATACTTCTTACAATACTAATGATTTTATAAATATTTTTTCTTTCATATTTTTTTTTATTAGGGTACCTCAAAAGCAGTACTTTATATAAAATATTGGGTTTTGGCATAAATTCTCTTTTTTCTATTTTGTAATTCTATTATTAGATTTAAAGGTTATTGACGAATGAATTGTATTTTATATAAAGGTCTTTTTTGCAATAATAATAATTTTTTATAATCAATATTGATATTACAAATCCAGATATAATTTAAGAAAATATGAAAATCATAGCCATTATATTTTGAAATAGAAAAAACAACATTAAATAAAGTGGAATATAAGTTATCCTATAAATATATATGTTTAATTCCAAATCAATAGAATTTACACTGGAATTCAATCACCGAAATGAAAATTTTCAGATAACTTTCACGTATTAAAAAACATGTTTTAATCTCATGAATAATTGAAAATCCCTATTAAATAGTCAATAATCAAATAACTTTATATATTTATAAGGATAAACTAACATCATAATAAAATAATTTGGTGAAAGAATGACTAATAAATTTAAGTTATGTTTAGTATTGTTATTCACTTCTCTTTTATTGATGTCAACCGTTAGTGCTGGCTTTGAATTTAATGGAGCTGATGATAGTGATACTGTAAAAATTGGATATATTCCCACAGATCATGAAGCGGCATTATTTGTTGCCGATGCTAAGGGAATGTACAAGGATAAGGATATTAAAATTGATCTTATAAAATATAACAATGGCGTCGAATTGATGGATGCCATGAGTAAGGGAGAAATCGATGTGGGATATGTGGGTGTTGCACCTGCATTATCTGCAATAAGCAAGGGTGAAAACGTTAAAATCATATCATCCGTTCAACAGGAAGGTAGTGGAATAATAGTATCCAAAGACTCTCAAATAAAGGATGTCAGTGACTTGAAAGGTAAAAAAATCGCATCATTAGGTGACGGTTCCATTCAGAATGTACTATTATCCTATTATCTTCATGAAAACGGAATATCACAAAGTGATGTTACCATAGAAAACATGAAAGCAACCGATATGTATAGTTCATTGAAAGACGGCAAAGTCGATGCTATCGTAACATACCAACCGTATATTACTATGGCTAAAAATGATGGATATGATGTATTGGAAGAATCATCCGATCTCTTACCAAACCATCCATGTTGTGTAATAGTAGCAAGTGATGATTTTACCCAGAATCATGCGGATGAAGCCAAAGAAATACTGGAAGTTCATAAGCAAGCTACAAATTACATCAATGATAACCTCAAAAACAATCCTGATGAAATCGTCAAATTACTGCCAAGTGACGTTGTAGTTGATGAAAGTTTAGAAGCCGATTCATTGAAGAGTTTCCCATTTACATCAGGATTATCAACCAATTTCAAAAAGGATGTTAAAACCTTCCAGGAATTTGAAAGTTCAATGGGAATTATAGATGGTGACGTTCCGGAGGATAAGCTCTTCTGGGAACCATAATATGATTTTTAAAAATGTTCATTAGAATATATTCTAATGCTCATTACTCTATTTTTTTTGATGATGATTATTTCAAATGATGATTCCATGCTATGTGAAATTACAGGTTCACATATTAAAAAGATTATAAAAATAGTTAAGAAGAATGATTATTCTTCTTTATTGATGATGCTGATTTTCTCGTTTAGCTGTTTTGCCTGGAAGTAATAATACAGGTAGAATCCTAACCAGAATATTACGGCAAATATTATTGCACTTGTTAGAAAGGATATGAACGGATCAAGACCTTCATCGAGTGGAATCCAGCCAAGCGTTACTGCACTAATTGCAAGTGCCGTGAATCCGCAAATCATCTGAATAAGTACCTGCAATACTAATGGTAGGTCTTCATTATTATATATCAATCCGCTGATTGAAAATGCCCATCCTATTAATATTGAAGCAAATATGGACTTGGTCAAGTATAACCCGTCAAAACTAACGCTGTGTGAACTTGACGTTGAAATAAGTGCTATTACCATGCACAATATAAAGCATCCTACGAATGCACCTAACGCCAATTGTTTAACTATTTTTATTAATTCCATTTTATAACACGCTCCCTTTCATATATCTAATGATTCTTTAAATGTTGGCAGATATTTTCTGCTTATCGTATCCTTCAAGTCATTCTTAAGCTCTACAAACATCATACCCCTAAATGATGGGGCTACACGATTAATCTTATGAATATTAATGATTGTCGTCTTGGATATTCTAACGAACGAGGAATCGAGAATATCTTCCAGTTGATACAATGGCTTTTTCGTCGTATAATCATCCTTCTGAGTGTATACAATCACTTGCTTGTTTTCAACTCTAATCATGTATATGTCCCCATAATCAAGTAGTGATATGTCCTGTCCATTGCTTACTGCCAGTAATGATGGTTTGTCACTATATTCATCATCTTCAAGTAATTCAATTGCCTTTTGGATGTTGTCCGTGATTTTATCAGTGTGAATTTGAGAGTAGGCTTCTTTGATGTCTTTAGATAGGAATAATTCAACTTTCAATTTCTTCAATCCTTTTAGTTATATTTTCATATGAAGTAGTAATACTTCAATTCTATTAGTTATTTATGTATTTTAAATTAAATATGAATATCTCCATATACCATTCGTATTTGAATAGTATTAATGGGGTACGATTAAAGAGGCAGGTATTGTTCAATGGCAATGCAAGTACATTAACTGTAACTGACACTATCCATTGTCAACATGCTTCTTAATCGTTACTAATAGTATATTGCTTAGTATATAAAGGGCTGTTGCAGGGTTCTCTCAAGATGCAATAATCGGCTGGTAAGTTACAATAAATTGTCATTAAGATGCACGAGAAAAAAATGAAAATTAGGTTGGAGAGTAGGTTAAATTATCTTTTTCAAGTTTTTTGATAAAATATTCAAATACGATTAAGGAAATTGCCGAACCGATAATCAGGCCCATAATGAATCCCACCAATACGCCGTTTACTCCATAGTTGAAGAATATGCCGAATAGATAGGATAACAATACTACGAATATCAATTCTCTTATAACCGTCAAGAGCAGGGATATCGTGCCTTTTCCCATAGCCTGAAATACCATTGCACATATACCGCCGATGGGCGTGACAACCAGAAATACGGATACTATCTGCAGTACATGAACTATGAGGCCATGAAGTTCATTGTTCGGCTGGTTATATGTAAAGAGCATCGATAGCTGTGATGCAAATATGATTAAGAGTACCGTGATTATTGATGCAATTATTAAACTGATTTTAATGCCGTAGTGACATGTGGTCTTAACCTTATCATACTCCTTGGCACCATATGCTACACCCGCTACGGTAATGGCGGAAGTACCGATGGCAATACACGGCATCATACCCAGTTGCAGTATTATAAATGATACGTTGAATGCCGCTATTATGTTGGTACCTGCTACCAATACCAGCATTGAATTTAGAATAATATTTACCAGTGATATTATGAACTCTTCCAGGCTGGCGGGTATACCTACAAGCAGTATGTCCTTAATGTAACTGGAGTGATATTTGAAAAGCCGGATATCGTAGTTTAGATAAGTGTTTTTCTTCATAAACATCCAGTAAACAGCTACAAGTGTTGGAATTATTGATGAAATAATAGTGGCTATGGCGGCACCTTTGATTCCAAGCTTTAGCATGTATATGAATATCGGGTCTAAGATCATGTTTAGTACTTCAACTGCTGCCATTACAAAGGTTGCCTTTTTCATATCACCTTCCGCCCGTAGTTGACATGAAAACAGTAGGTTGAAAAGGAATGCAAAGCTTCCAAAAAGGATGGTTATCCCATAGTCTTGGGCATAATTCATAACGCTGCCGGCACCCATGTAGACAATGATGTCATCAAAGAAGGGTATTACTAGAAGTGGGATGAGTATTGATACGATTGTCACAATCAATATTGCATGAAGTGCACTGTTTTGTGCATTATCCTTCTGTTTTGAACCGATAAATCTTGATATTGCCGAGTTGGAACCGGCACCCAATCCACTTCCGATGCCAACTATTATCATGAATAGGGGGGATACGAATCCAATGGCCGCCAATACATCCGTACCCAATCCCGCTACCCATATCCTATCAATTATATTGTTGAAGCTGATTAACAATAATGCAAAAACCATTGGAATGGCCAGTTTAAGCAGTGCCTTTTTAGGATCTCCTCTTAATATTTCAATATTTTCATTGTCTTCCAAGACTACACTTCCTCTTATAGTTTCATTATGCATATGTTTAATCGTTCTAGTTGATATATTTGTCTATTGGCTTAATTTGTATCATTTTCCCATTCATACTCATGAAATGGTATAATTCCCTGTTTTTTGAATTGAACATCTTTTACATAGAGAACATCCTTCAATCCGTCACCCAAGGATCTGTTTGCAATTACATAACAGTCAAATTCATCATATATTATGGAATCAGTAATTACCTCTGTTGGCAATTTATTGGCTTCGCTTGCATCCATTATGACAAAGTACTTTCTTGCGGTAAATACCTTCTTGTTTTGAAGGCTTTCCATCCATTTTAGAGTATCATTGTCGTGGTTTTTGTAGGATGAATGGGTTCTGATTTCCAATGTAATTATTTCCAGGTCAAAAGATTCTTCTGCCGAAACATTTAACTCGCTTCTGTTTAACTCGGTATAGTTCATGTTGTTTGGTAAATCAATGGATATTACCGTTATTGGGATTAATAAAAAAATCAAGATTATTATGCCTGGGATAAACTTCTTGTTCACTTTTATCACCTATATCTCCTGTTGAAGTGGTGTTCTATTTTTATTTTATCTTATTATCATTCTTCATTATTAAATCTTTTGTCGCTGTATGATTAAATTATTCCATATGTTTATCAATATTGATTTGTTTTTGGGCAATATTTTCTAAAAATTTTAGAAAAGTATTAATAGTAATATTAATAAATTATATATGTAAATTAGTCTAAGGGAGGTTTAAAACATGGCAGAAAAAAATATGATAATTGCAGTAATATTAAGTTTAATCATTACAGGTTTAGGAAATGTATATAATGGATTAATTACACGTGGAGCTGTTGAATTTGTCATCGGCCTAGTATTAGGTCTATTAGGCATGTACGTTTCAATTATATTCAGTATTATTGGTATAGTATGGGCACTTTACGTAATATACGATACATATTTATGTACCAATGCTATCAACAACAACCAAGCAATACCTTTATTATTAACACAAATAGACTTACAATAGATAGATTTATTCTATTTAATTCTATTTTCTCATTTCTTTTATTAATTATCATTAATTATTTATATTCGTTTTTTCATTGTGATTTTTTTTATTTCAATTTTGTAACTTCTTTATACTTTTTTTATAGTTAACTGATTGGATTGATTAATAAACTATTAATAATACATAATATATACTAGGTATTATTGGCAATGGAGGTTAATTCATGGAAGAAAAAAACATGATAATTGCAATGGTATTGAGTTTTATATTTTATATTGGAAACGTATATAATGGATTGGTTACACGTGGAGCTGTTGAATTTGTTATCGGTCTACTGTTAAATGCATTATATTATTTTGTTTCATCAACACTCGGAATATTGGTTTTCATATGGTGGATATACGTACTTTATGATACGTATAAATGTAATGAAGCTATAAACAATAACCAAAAGATACCATTGTTCTTAACACAGATTGATTTACAATAATCTACAATTTTCTTTTTTAACTTTTTTATGAGTTTTTTATCATTATTCTAAGTTATTTATTATATCTTAAATGATCCTTCATAGATGTATCCATCCAATTTTTCATAATCTTTATTAGTGAAATATTCAAAGCTATCCCTGTTTGCAACATAAAGATGTGCTAACGCTATGCCAATGTCTATCTGATTTAACTTGTCGAGGATTCTTCTTTTTATAATATTCTGTTTTTTCCTGTAGATGTTGTAAGTATCATCATTATTGTGCGTAAAGTACCACGGCTGACTGTTCATGGCAGACGGTGCAAGCCGTGCAACATTCAACTTGTCATCATAATTATTGGAGATTTCATCCAAGCTTTTTCTTTTGAATTCATCCGTGCTTCTGGAGATATCTTCATCGCTTTTTCCAAATGCCATTGTGATGATGTACTTCAAATTATCATCTTTGTACTTTCTGGGTTTTGCAACACCAACCCAGCAGCTGCCGATATCATTTCCCTGAAGGTACAAATCTACCTGCTGATAGATAAATCCTATATTCTTAAAGCAATTTTCAGTATCTTGGCCATAAATTTGAATGTAATATGGTGCTTTCCAATTCATGATCGTCTTGACATTACTCGAATCAACAATTTCATAATCAGACTTTATATTGGGATATAAAGGTTTAACGTTATCTATGAACTCTTCAATTGAATTAATACATTCATCACTTAATTTCTGGTTATTATAGTTTCTAATTGATTGTCTTTTGTAGATTATGTCATCCAAGTGCATCTGATCACCTATTATTTTTGATGTTTAATACATGATTTGCCGTTAAATCTATTTTAGAATTTAAGTACAGATATAGTTTATTATTGNNGGTATATATTATTTTAATCTTTTGTATATGATTATTAAACTACCATTACAGTATCTTTTAACTTCAAAATACATTCCATTTTTGTGTCCGATTATTTCTAAACAAGTATAATAGTATTAAATGAGATAGATTACTATAGGTATGGTCAAAAAGGGGGATTAATTTGAACGTGAGATTAATCTATATTATAATAGCCGTTGTATGTTTGCTGATGTTTGTAGTTATGGTATATCCGCTTCTCAATCATGTCGACAATGGCGTCAAGGAGAATAACTCTGATAATAATTTAAGCTATAACAATTGGACTTATGACAAAAAAGAGTATCCAATGGATAGTTATACATTGGATGAGATATGTCCGCCACACACATCGGCCAATTCCATTCAAAGATTTTTCAATGAATCCGATTTTAATCATGACGGTTTATTAACGGGTCGAGAGATAAGTGCCATGGATTATAAATTAAAGCATAGCCAATATACATATAACGGTCCATATGGTTATAATTAATTATCACAATTAAAATAATTAATTTTCACCCATATAATTTTAATACTTTTTTGTGAGCTTTCATTTCTATTGAGTCGTCTATCGGTTTTAATGATTCGATATCATATTTGTTTTGGAGAGCCTTAAGAATCAGATAATCTGCCAGGTGTGGATTCTTTGGTAGAATCGGTCCATGAAGATACGTTCCAATATAATTATTGTAGACGACACCTTCAATCTTGTCATTTTCATTGTTTCCATAGCCGACCAATACACTACCTAATGGTTCATATTTGCTGAATGTTCTACCGCCATGATTTTCAAAGCCTACAATGGTCTTAGGAGTGATATCCAATGTAGTGTTGATAATGATGTTTCCTATTATTCTTTTTTTATCACTGGACTTTGTGGTATAATCCAATATGCCCAGACCGGGTAGGACATTTCCGTCTTTGTCAATATATTCTCTTCCGAGTAACTGATAGCCACCACATACTGCAAGTACAACCTTATTGTTGTTTATCAATTCTTTCAGCACGTCCTTATGTTCAAGGAAATCCCTGTAAACCAGCTGCTGTGATCTGTCTGATCCTCCACCTATGAAGAATAAGTCACCTTCAGTCAAATCCTCTTTCATATCATCGCTGAAGTTATGTAAATTGACGGTTATTCCACGGCTTTCGGCTCTTTTGACTAGACACTTTATATTTCCTGTGTCACCATAAAGATTTAACAAATCCGGATATAGGTGAAATATATCAAGTTGCATAATAAAAACCTCATCTTTTTACAATTTTACTAATATAGTCTCTTGTTTCAAATATGGCGGTATATGTTGGAAGTACGTATACAATCTCCACATCATCCTCTATGGCCGTATTTATGGTATTGTACATATTGTCATTGATATGGATTTTATCCGTGTTGACATCATCGTACTTCTTCTTTAAAGCCATATCTTCAGCTCTTATGCCACTGCAGTAATAATTTGTTACGGTATTGTCGTTTGTACAGCTTGTATTGGCATCCCATATCCATGAAATGTCTCGTCCATCTGCCGGATTATCGTTTAATATATGTACAATGCTTTTTGTCCTGTCGTCATGTGATATGATACGCGTTACTTGGCTTAGGCCAACGGGGTTTTTTGTCAGGATTACTTTTATTGTTTTATTTTTATAGTTGAATTCCTCCATTCTACCTAGACTGAATGTGAAGTTCTCCATTTGTTCAATGGTTTTGTTGATATCAAGCTTCAACTCGTTGGCTAGTGCAAACACACCACATAGATTATATGCATTGTATAATCCGACATAAGGATATTCTATTGTGTAATCTTTATCAGAATGATTAATTGTAATTGTCTGCGATGAATCGTTTTGTATGATGGAGTTAACACAATATTCTTTAGTGTTGTTATTGAATTCACATTTTGGACAGTTATAATTTCCCAAATGTCCATAGTTGAATTTGGAATATTCCAGTTTACATCCGCATAATGGACATTTTTTCAGTATGAGATTTCTTTCGGAGTAATCTGATATAATGTCCAATCCAAATCTGATTACTTCATTATCCAATTTGTACTTGAATTGATTGACGTATGGATCATCACAGTTGATAATCAATTTGCTGTCAGGGAGTAGTTTAATGTCTTCCATTACTTCATTTATTATTGATTCAATTTCACCGTAACGGTCAAGTTGATCTCTGAAGAAATTCGTTAAAATAATGTAATCGGCCTTTAAGTAACTGCTTACGAAGTCAAGTGATCCTTCATCCACTTCAAACAGTCCGTAATCATAGGATTCCTGTGTGTTTCTAATGTAGGTACTGGCTACACCCTGTCTCATATTTGCTCCCCTTAGATTGGAGAGTAGATTATAATCAGATAAGACATGATTGATCAGGTTGTTTGTAGTGGTTTTACCGTTTGTTCCTGTGACAAGGATGATTTTATCACATTTTTGATTAATAACTTCTAAAAATGACTTATCAATGGTTAAAGCAACTTTACCGGGTAGTGCAGTACCTGTTCGGTTAAATAGCTTGAGTGTAGCTAATGTTAGTTTACCCATCTTCAATGCCAAGTCATGTTTTATGTTCATCATTAATCACTATAATAATTGATTTATATTAATATTAGTCTGTTGTTCATATTATATAATATTATTTAGTATTTCTATTAATTATAAGAAAAATAGCTAAAAATCAATGGTTAAATATCATTCATTGGTTATTTTGATAAAATAATATGATGTTTACCTAAAAAATTAATTAAATAAGTGAGACTTGGCCAAAAATATTTTAA
>MUZY01000250.1:5817-17555 GCA_003266065.1 Methanosphaera sp. rholeuAM130 | reverse complement strand
GGGCTGGTAAAAAATTCCCAACATCAGATTTACCAATTTACTTAATTGCACAATTTGTAGGTTCAATTATTGCATCTGCAGTATTACTATTAATGGCAGGTACAGAAATTGCATCAACTACCGGTGCTTTAGGTAGTGTTGGTGACGTTGCTGGAATTGGTATGGTAGGAATCTTTATTGCTGAATTCTTAGGTACCGCTTTATTAATGTACTGCATCATGGGAGCAGTTGTAGGCGGACAAGCAAAAGATGCAGCATTAAGTATAGGTTTAGTACTTGCTGGTATCATCGTAGCTATCGGTGGTTTCAGCGGTTGTGGTATTAACCCTTCAAGGGTATTTGCACCTATGTTAATGAACACATTAGTAGGTAACGCAGCCCCATGGGATCTATTCCCAATATACGTAATTGCACCTATCCTAGGAGCAATAGTCGCTGTATACTTATATGATTTCTTATCTCCTGCAGAAGAATAAGAAAATAATGAAAGTGTTTATACATACAGTTTAATGTATGTTTAAACAACACTTTTTTTATACAAGTTAGGTATTACTTTAATAAAAAATTATATTAATTAATTAATGCTTCCCATTCAATGAATATTAAAAAAACCTCCAGAAGAAACCGGTTAAATTATTTAATAATTTTATGCACTATGATTTAATTTTTAATTCATAAAAAACATATCATTATATTCACGTCAAATCCATAGCATGGATTGAAAGGATATTAACCATCAAAAGATGAAAATTTCAATTTCAAAAACTCGCAATCCTTATCTTATACTATTTATTTTTTACAATTAATTAAATAGTAATAATTTAATATAATATATTAGAACTCTCATTTTAGGAGAATATTTTAATGATTACTGAAGATAAAATAAAAAAATATGCAAGTACCGTTTTAGTAAGTACTGTAGAAAGCTTATTTAACCACGATAAAACGGCCATCGACAATTTTTACAAGGAGTTTGTTAAAGACAATAAGCGTAACAAAAAGTTAAAGGACAATCAGAAGGATAATGAGGTTATTGATGAGCTGATTCTTGAAGAACTGGAAAAAAGTTTTACCCAAAATGACATCGGAAGAGTATTGCAAACGGAAATGGTTCGTGAAAACGATAAGGCAATAGAAGAACTGGCAAACGTTCTTGACGAAAAGTTAAAACCTATCGAATCACAACTGATTCAATGGTTTGACAATACCGAACAGTATAATCAGTTTAGAAAATACACTACTGAAGGATTAGTCGTGTCCAATTTAAACCTTAAGATGTCTGTAGTTAAAGCATTGAAAACATTGAACATATCAGGTATGCAATCGGCACAGATTATGCAATTAATCAGTACCGTTGACGATTAATCAATGAGTATATCAATTAAAATGATATCCTCCATATAAATCCTAAAAATAGTTAAAAAAGAGTATTAATGTGAATCAGATTATTCATCTGTTTCATCTATTTCTTGAGTTATCTGATTTACCAAATCCCTGAAGTCCTGAGTATCACGCACTCTTGGTCTTGGAAGATTATTCTCATATATTTTCTTGATTTTACCCGGACGACGTGTGAATACAACGATTTCATCGGCTAAGAAAACTGCCTCATCCACATCGTGCGTAACAAAGATTGTTGTTCTTTTCTTATCAGCCCATGTCCCAATGAATTGTTTTTGTAGGGAATGGCGTGTCTGAACATCCAATGCACTGAATGGCTCGTCCATCAGCAGGGATCTTGATTGATTTATCACCGATCTTATTATCGCAACCCTCTGTTTCATACCCCCCGACAATTCATGAGGATACTTGTCGGCAAAGTCTTTTAAACCTACGGCTTCAAGATATGCTAATGCCCTTTGTTTATTCTCTTCTTCAGGTTTTCCCGCAATTTTTAATCCGAAGGTTACGTTTTCCATTACGTTTAGCCATGGGAATAACGAGTAATCCTGGAAAATAAATCCGCGTTCACGTGACGGTTGGGTAACCAACTCATCGTCATCATATATCTGACCCTCCGTCGGAGTTTCAAATCCTTCCATCAGTCGAAGTAATGTTGTTTTTCCACAACCGGACGGTCCTACAAAACATACGAATTTTCCGGTTTCAATGTTTAGGTTAATATGATCCAATGCCAATACTTCTATATTTCCCTTGGATATGAATTTCTTAGATACATTCTCTACTCTAAATGCCATTTTGTCACCTTACCAGAATATTCTCTCCTGTATTTTTGTAAATATATAATCGAATATTATTCCCAATACTCCTATTACCAGCATACCAACCACCGTTGACCCGGTGTCAAAGAGATTGGTTGACGTTAATATCATATATCCTATACCGGAACTTGATCCAATCATTTCTCCGGCGATAGTACACATCAGTGCTATACCAATACCGACTTTTAATCCCGTAACGATATATGGTATGGTTGCAGGCAAAATTACCTCTGTCAATATCTGCGTATTTGATGCTCCGAATGATTTGGCCGCTTCTATTAGAACACCTTTAGTTCTGTGTACACCATCAATCGTTGAAACCAGTATAGGGAATACACATCCTATGAAAATAATGAATATCGCAGGTTTTGAACCTATTCCAAACCATAATATTGAAAAAGGAATCCATGCAATCGGTGGAATAGGTCGTAGTATACTTACAATTAATGTGGATATTCTTTCCAATCGTTTAGACCATCCAAGTATTAGTCCAAGGGTTATTCCTACAATTGCAGCAAGAAGCAAGCCCACCAATACTTTATATAATGTTGCAATTATATCCTTAAATAGTTTACCGGACAATAACAGTTTTACGAATGCATTGAATACTTCCACTGGTCCGGGAAACATATATGACGGAATCATCATGAATACATCACATATCAAATACCAGATTATTATCAGTATTACCGGTAAAATAAATAAATCTATAATTGATGTTTTATCTGTTATGTTAGTCATTGATTCATCTCTTGAGTATTTTATAGCTTTCCAATAATGATAGTTTTATTTGATTTCATTAATAATCATTTTGATTATATCAAAATTAAAAAAAGAATCATCTTTTGAAACTTCAACAATTTTCTATTTTTTTCATATGCTAGAAAAGCGTTTCAAATTAATGTTTGATTATGTAATGTCAACATTTGACGGAAGATGAAAGTTAAGATTCATTAAAGAAATTTACAAAAAAATATAAAAAATGAAAAAAAAGTTATTTACTGTAGAACAGTTGTTCATCAGTAAACGTGGTGTTTATTAGACCTAAGTCTTTTTCGACAGAAATGAAGTCTCTTATATCCTGTTTATATGTATCGTTTAAATCTGATACCCAATTCAATTCTTTGAGTACTCCTTTTTCTACCTCTTTATCAGGTACTATTGTATCCGGCAGGTACTGTACACAATCTTCAGGGTTTGATCTTAGTTTTTCCGTAGCCTGTTTGTGTATATCCACAATTTTTGCAACCGTGTCAGGTCTTTCACTTATGAATTTGTCGCTTACAGCCACTACACAACATGGATGGTTTGGATAAATATCACCGGATTTTTTAACCAACGTTGCATTGTTCAATTCTGTAGCTATTGATACGAATGGTTCATATGTTAATGCCGCATCTAAACTTCCCGTCTTTAGGGCATCATTCATTGAAGCTACTTTCATACCAGGACTTTCCACACTTGATGCATCCATTCCATTGTTTTTCAATTCATATTTGAGCAACATGTTTTGTATGGATGCTTCACCAGGTGTAGCTACTTTTTTTCCTTTTAAGTCCGTGATTGAATGAACATCACTGCTGGATGCTATTAATCCACTTCCTTCTGTTTGTGCACCGGCAACTATTTTAACCGGCACTCCTTTTTGTATTGAAGACAATACAGGGGTGATTCCCACATATCCAACATCGACATGACCACTGGCCATTGCACTCATTAAGTCTCCACCGTTATTATATTCATGCAGTTCCACTTCTATTCCGGCATCCTTATACATTCCAGATGCATTAGCAACAAACAATGCTGAATCGTGGTCTGATGGTAAGTACCCTATGGATACCTTTTCAGTACTTCCACCAAATGATCCAAGTGCCGCTATTGCAGCTATTAGTATAATGACTGCCGCAATAATTCCTATAATTTTCTTATCCATTATTACAGCTCCCATATTTTTTTTTATTTTGGCTTTGTATATACTAATAATTATATCTCTTTGATTATTATAATTTTACCATTTTTAAAAGAGTTTATGATAAATAATATCCATTGAAAATATTTTTATTAATTTCTTGAAAATCCCATGACAATTAATATTAACAATGTTATATTTATACTTTATCATGTTGTCGGAAAAATTCAATAACAAACATGTCAAAAAATATAATCCCAAAAAGATAGCTTTAAATACTACCTCATAAAAATATAACAATGTGATATAACAATGTTATAAAAATACATGATTAAAATAATTAATTCAAATAATAAAAAAAATTCATAAAAACAGAGGTAATAATATGTCAGAAAAATTAATTTATATGGATAATTCAGCAACAAGTCCCGTAGATCAAAGAGTACTGGACGAAATGTTACCATACTTCAACCAAAACTATGGAAACGCATCCACACTCTACCGACTGGGAGTAGAAGCAAAAAAAGCGGTAGACAAGGCAAGACAACAGGTAGCCGACCTGATCAATGCGGACGTGGATGAAATAACATTCACCAGCGGAGGATCAGAATCAGATAACATGGTGATAAAAGGAGTAGCACTAAAGGAAATTCAAAAAGCTACCAAAGACAATCCTAGAAACCATATCATCACTTCTTCAATAGAACATCCGGCAGTACTGGAAAGCTGTAAGTTTCTGGAAAAATTCGGATTTGAAGTAACATACCTTCCGGTAGATGAAGATGGACTGATAAGCTTAGATGAATTGGAATCATCAATTAAAGACAGCACAATACTAATATCCATAATGCACTCCAATAACGAAATCGGTACAATTCAACCAACAAAGGAAATTGGAGAAATAGCAAGAAAACACAACATCATATTCCACTCAGACGCCGTACAAAGTGCCGGTAAAATACCTGTCGACGTTAAAGAACAAAATATTGACGTATTAAGCCTATCAGCACATAAGATAAACGGTCCAAAAGGGGTAGGTGCAATATACATAAAAAAGGGAATCAGATTCGAAGTGCTCATACACGGTGGAGGACAGGAAAAAGGACTGCGATCAGGTACGGAAAATGTAGCCGGAATCGTTGGACTGGGAAAAGCGGCAGAAATCGCAAAGGATGAACTGGAAGAACACATGAAACATAACCAGGAAATAAGAGACAAACTAATAGAAAAGGTAACTGCCGAAATAAAGGATTCATACGTAAACGGAAGCTTGGATAAAAGACTGCCGAACAACGTTCACTTCAGATTCTCAGGTATTGAAGGAGAATCATTGATTTTAAGACTAGATGCCAAAGGAATAAATGGTGCAACGGGTTCTGCATGTTCGACACATGACTTGAAAGGTTCACATGTGCTGGCGGCAATCGGAATCAAACCGGCATTATCACATGGATCACTGCGTTTATCAATAGGCCCTGAAAACAACGTTGAAGACGTTGACTATATCGTTGAATCATTAAAAGAAGTCGTGGCTTATCTAAGAGAACTATCACCATTATGGGATAACAAACTAGACGAATATATCGGAGACCAATTTGAAAAAGAAGTTGAAGAAGAAGATTTGGACAGATATTAAATAAAAGAAGGTGAACAACATGGAAGAATACAGTCAAAAAGTTAAAGACCATTATACCAACCCAAGAAATACGGGAGTCATAGAAAACCCGAGCGGTGAGGGAACCGTTGGAAATCCAGTATGTGGAGACATAATGACAATTTACATTGATGTAGATGATGATGAAACACTAAAAGAAGTAAGATTCAGTACATTCGGTTGTGGAGCTGCCATAGCTACAAGCAGTATGATAACGGAAATGGCAACCGGAATGAACGTGGATGAAGCATATAAAATTACTAGAAATGATGTTGCAGAAGAACTAGATGGTCTTCCACCCATCAAATTGCACTGTTCCAACTTAGCCGCCGATGCACTGCAAGCTGCCATAGAAGATTACAGGCAAAAAAAGGAAAAGAAGGAATAACAACATCGAAAAATACGGTACGATTAAAACAGACCTTCAAAAGATAAATAAATAATAATCACGGATAAAATACCAGATATTGATATCGTTAAAAAACTAGAAAAATAAACTCTGAAAAGATACTCCTAAAAAAAAATTGCCAAAAAAACTCCATAATAATAAATTACCGAAAAGAAACTCATAAATACTAACTTGACAAAAATAAACTCTATAAAAAACGTTAAAAACTCCTAAAAACACGAATGAATATATTCTAAAAAAAGAAGTTAGCCAGTTAGAATATATTCATTTTCCCTATTTTTACAAGAAAACATTAGATTATGACAATCAAATGAAATACTTAGAAATAAGTTTCGTAATCAAAGCATTTTTCTTATCTGCAATATTGATTTTGGAGATGCCTTGAGAATAACCTTCAGTAACAGCTTTACTGAAATCTCATCCAAATCGGTTTTCGAAAGCTCATCCACAATACCGTTCAATGCATCATCGTCTAGCGTCAGCATAAACTCCTTAATCCTATTGAATTTAGAATAAGTCCTATTCAAATTGTTTTCCGTTAATTCATAGTATTCCTTTAATGAGTTTTTAGAATAATCCTTTCTTATAACAGCATCCGCAGCTACGTGACCAGCATACATTCCAGACAGCAATGCTCCTCTAATACCGTCACCGGTAAGTGGATTCACAAATCCTGCAGCGTCCCCCACCACCATTACATTATCATCATAGCGTTCCTTTAATATTCCACCAAGTGGATCTCCACCGACATTCATCTCCACAGACTGTGCATTTTGGGTTTCCTTATGCGTTTTAATGAAACCGTTCAATATATCAAGGGCAGTATCGTCAGTATATGTCTTTAAAACACCCAATCCCACATTTGCCACGTCAGATGCCTTTGGAAATATCCATACGTATCCTGCCGGTGCAACACTTCCAATGAATATGTCTATTTGATTTGGATTATCCTTGTCTATTCCAACCATTTCATACTGCACACATGATGCCATGTCCTTCATGTCCGTATTGGATTTCAATCCCAATTGTCTGCCGATGTGCGATTCCGGCCCATCTGCTGCTATGACAATCTTCGTATGAATTTCTATCA
Organism: Methanosphaera sp. rholeuAM130; assembly: GCA_003266065.1. Classification (GTDB taxonomy): domain Archaea; phylum Methanobacteriota; class Methanobacteria; order Methanobacteriales; family Methanobacteriaceae; genus Methanosphaera. Next base: position 10,271 of record MUZY01000250.1, on the reverse strand, counting down.
ATTCATCCATACTTACAGCTTTGACTATTAAATAGTCATCCTTTCTTTCTACCGTTTTGGCCTGTGTCCTTAGCATTACTTTTGTTCCATTGCGGATTGCATCCATAGCCATATGCTTATCGAACACTTTCCTTTCAAGTATATAACCGGTATCCGGAAGTTTATTTACATTGTTATCCAAGATCAGTTCTTTGGAATTCGGTGCAATTATCCGGATTGCATCTATTTTTCTGGCAATCCATCGAGAATCAACTTCGATATTTGCTTCTTTTAATGTTCTTGTAATGATTCCCTCGGCACATCTTTTAGGTGTACCTATTTCAGCTTTTTTATCTATTAATAATACATCGAGTCCCTTTTTTGATGATTCCCTCGCAGCCAGGGAACCTGCAGGTCCAGCACCCACTACAAGAATGTCAGTTTCAATAAGTGTCATATCATCACTAAAATATTTATTTTATTCCTATATTTTAATTATTATTTTATAAGTTATATACTCTTTTATCAATTTTAGTAAAAAAAAGAATAATATGCTAAAAATTTGAAGGGGGTGAAATACAATTGATTAGATAATGGATGAATAATCATTGCAATATACGTTTCTGTTTATAAAGTATTGCCTCTACAACCACCAGGACAAAACCGATTAGCCCAATTATCTTTTCGGATGAATCGCCCAGTACAAACAGATACAATGCAGCCATCAATATTATTATATCAGTTATCAGCCATAATATCTTCAGTATATCCATCTTTTTATCATCATCCATGTTAGTCACCCTTTAATAAGTTTTTGAGATCAATACCTTATATTGTGCCTTTTGCTGACAATTGATACATTCACCATCAACTTCAGCTTCCTGCGTTCCAAGTATGTCTATGTCGAATTTCTCTTCCATATCCTTTCCACACTCGGTACTTCCACACCAATTGCAGGTTATTATTCCACCTTTCTTATTGATAGTCTTTTTGACCTGTTCGAGTTTATCGACGGAATACGTTTTCTCCTGTTGGAATTTATTGGCTTTTTCCTTCATTTGCAGTGTGATATCATCGAGGATTTCGTTAACCGTATCCACTATCGTTTCTTCGTCATAGTCTATGAACTCTTTATCTCCAGTATCGCGTCTGTTTAATACTATTGAATTGTTATCTATATCCCTTGGACCTACCTCTATTCTAAGAGGCACTCCACGTTTTTCCCAGTAGTAATATTTGTTGCCCGGTCGTAAATCCCGTTTGTCCTGTCGTGCTCTGATACCGTTATCCTTCAGCAGTTGTTCCAGTTTGTCGGTGAAGTTCAATACAATATCCTCTTTTTGCTTGAATATGATTGGTATGATTATCACCTGTTCCGGTGCAACTATCGGCGGTAGCTGCAATCCTTTTTCATCACCGTGTGCCGCGATAAGGGAAGCTATTACACGATCGGATAATCCGTAGCATGTCTGATAAGCGTATTCATGTTCACCCTCATCGTTTTCAAATTTGATGTCGAATGTTTTTGCAAAGGTTGTTCCCAAGTTATGCACGGTACCAATCTGTAACGTTTTTCCGTCGGGCATTATCATGTCAAATGCCATGGTATACTCGGAACCAGGGAATTTATCCCATTCAGGTCTTTTACTGATGGAGTACGGTATTGCAAGTTCGTCAAAGAAGTTCTTGTATATTTCAATACCTGCATTTACTTCCTCTTCTGCTTCAGCTTCTGTTGCATGCACCGTGTGTGTCTCGTTGAATGTCGTTATTTCACGTACCCTTATCAGTGGACGAGTATGTTTCGTTTCATACCTGAATGTATTTACCGTTTGATATACTTTGATTGGCAAGTCCATGTGTGAACGTACCCATAGGGAAAACATCGGATACATTGACGTTTCACTCGTCGGTCTTAAAGCCAACTGTTCATTTAATTCCCTTTTTCCACCTTTTGTTATCCAGTATACCTCTTCTTCAAATCCCTTAACGTGTATTGCTTCTTTGGCCAACTCGCTTTCAGGTATTAGCATTGGAAACAATACTTCCTCATGATCTTTATCCAGCAGTTCCTGCAGTGCCTTTAAAGTATACTTTCTTATTTGAAATCCTCTTGGTAGCCACACGCTCATTCCCTTGATTGGATAACGTGCATCCATTAATTCCGCTTCTTCTAATATGTCGTGAAACCATTGACTGAAATTCTTCATATATTCACCTGAAAATTATTTTATTGTTGTTGTGTGATTAAAATAAGTTTTATTACTATAAATTTAATTGCATATTATATATTAGGTATGTGTTTTAAAAATAATAAATTTTATCAATATTATTCTTCATTAATTCATTATTACCCAATCACATATTTCCTATTGATAAGTAATACTTTAGTAAAATATATTAATATTATCACCGATAAAGTTACCATATGATTAACTATAAAAAACAGTCTTTGTTATTTGAGTTAATCTTTTACAGGAGGTGAAATATGATTGAAATGTTATGGCAATTAGGAGTATTCTCAGCAGTAATGATTTTTGGAATAAAAATCGGTATGGCAATGGGATTTGCCGGAATAACCAAAAAACAGGTTTTATTGATTTCCATAGTCAATGCAGTATGCATAGTCCTGTTATCTTTTATATGCGAGCCATATGTTGATTTTTTATATCAAATGATAAATAGGTACAGCTATTTCCTATTCGGATTGATGGCCATCATAATCTTATTAACGGGTTTGCATACCATTAAAGACTGGAAAATGAATCGGAGAAATCATGCATCAGCTACCTGTATGGCATTGATTGTACCATGTCCCTGCTGTATTGCGGCAGTGATAGGTTCAATTATTATTGTAGCACCCATTGTAAGTTTATCTTCCGTATTACTGGGATCTCTATCGGCATTTTTATTGGTACTGGTTATAGTAGTATTCTACATGCTGTCCGATAAAATAGTCGAAAGAATTGACAAGCCTTATCCTATTGTTCTCGGAAATTTCATGGTATTTGTTGGATTATATTTCTTAATCGCTATGACTATTTTACCTAGTTTAAGTAACAAGTTATCAAATGTTTTCGATTCGTTCGAAATAAGTATTCCATACAATATGATTGCAGTTATGCTTGTAATGGGCGTGATAATACTTATAGCATCATATTTCAAAAGAAAATCAATTACTTAAATTAATTAAGTTATAGGAGAATAAAAATTATGACAGCAATGACTGGAACAGGAATATTATCTACAGTTATAAATGTTGTAGCCGAGAGTTTACTGATACCGGTTCTGATATTATTGGTAATTTTTATATTGCTAGTGTTGGTAGAAGTTGGTGGTACTCTTGCTGAATATTCAAACCGTACAAAAATATCTGATGAAGAATTGGATAATATAATCAATAGTATTGCTGTTTCAAAAAGTTCTGAAGAAATAAAGAGAATAATAAATGACAGTAAGATTAATAAAGAATCTAAAAATGTCCTAATGAAAATTATCAACACTTCAAATCTGAAAGAGAATACGCGTGAAGCATACGTTCGAAAGATTATTGAAAATCAGGAATATGCTTATGCCAAAACTCTTAGAAAGACAGAGCTACTTACAAGGGTCAGTTCCGGTTGTGGATTATTAGGTACTTTAATTCCACTTGGTCCGGGTCTTGCATCCCTAGGTACAGGTGACATTGCAACGTTGTCTGCACAACTGATTGTTGCATTCAACACGACTACTGTCGGTTTGAGCTGTTCACTGGTAGCTCATGTAATATCCAAGATTAGAAAAATGTGGTATAAAGATGATACAGGCTTGATTTATACCATCAGCGAAGCTATACTGGAGGCAAATTATGATTAGAAAAGAGAACTCGTCTTTTCTTTCCGATGATGAGGATAGCGATCCTACCGCCAGTCTGGTTAATATGGTGGATATCATGTTGGTGCTGGCCGTCGGATTTTTAATCTTGGCAATAAGCTCAACCGGTGTCATGAATATGGACGATTTTCAAAATCAGCAATCCATGAACCAATCAGAAGTTCAAACCCAGGTTGACGTTGAACAAGGTTCGGAAATTCCTAATGATATTGAACAGGGTTCCGGTGCAGGCAGCGGATATTCACGTGTAGGAAGTGTTTATAAAGATCCCGAAACGGGAAAACTAGTAATGGTAGACAATTAACAAAGAAGGAATGTGAATAAAGATGATTAATAATCATAAACTTAAGAATTCTATAATTTTATTATTATTAATATTTTCTGCTATTGTATCGTTGAGTACGGTAAGTGCCGATTCGACATATCACAGTCAGCAATTGGTTACGATTGATAACGGTACAGTAAGCGGTGGGCTTTATTCTGATTCATTTTTTGGGTATGACGAACAAAATGTTAATATAAACTATTCGAATACGATTAAAACAAGGGATAACTCCCAGACAGACAACAATGGATATTCAACGGATACTTCAAACCCATCG
>MUZY01000250.1:0-5796 GCA_003266065.1 Methanosphaera sp. rholeuAM130 | reverse complement strand
AACAATGAAGAAATTGAAGATGGAGTGGATTTTTCCGACGTGAACGTGGATTTTAATGACAGAAACGTGACGTATATCTTCAAGCCAGTATCGGACAATGTTAAAGTGCGTTCGGCACATTTGATTACGTCCGTTTATATGGCAAACATGTATATGGACTATCCGGTTCCAATTGAATTGTCATTCAACGGCAAGACACTTCTCAATGAAACATTGAGTGCCACATACACCAACGATGGGCCTGTCATTCTAAACGATAACATTACCCGTGTTACCAGCGATTATGTAATCCATTATGATGTCACGGACTTGATAAGTTTGGACGGCAATTATATTCGTGTCGATTTGACCAAATCACAGACTGCAAGAGTAAAAATGTCCAATCTGATTATTGCATATGACGACGACGACTATGATTCATATTATTATACCATTAATCTTGGTCATGACGTTGCAAATATTGATGATTATGTAGGTTCAACAAAGTTTCATGGAGTATACTCAGGTTCAGATGTATATGAAGCCAAGCTGACGTCATATTATCTGGCAAGTACAAATGCACTGTACAGATTTAATGGCGAAATATTGGAATCATTTTCTCCTCAAGGAGGATATGATGGAGTATGTTCATGGAATGTGACCGGCAAATACAACATTGGATTGGATAATACTCTGGAATTTCAACGAGTCGGTGCTTACTTTAAGATTGTAGCCAGTACAATGCTGGTTAGATACTATAATCAGAATATGCTACCTGACCTGACGGTCAAAAACGTTATACTCAATCCGAACAGTGAAGAGTATAGAAACATGTTCTGTTTGGATGAAACTAACCAGGTCGGAGTTTCATTGGAAAACATCGGAAGCAGAGATGCAAAGCAATTCGACGTTACGTTAAAGCTTAACAATCAAAGCTATACCAAAAGCGTGTCCAACCTAAATTCATTCGAGAGGAAAATAATTCTATTTGACGTTGATTATAATTATGACGTAGAAAACGTGAAAATAAGCGTTATCATAGATATGGAAGATATTGTCAGTGAAGTAACACATGAAAACAATATCTACAGCAGCACCTATGATGCAATATACACAAAGTTCTCTGATTTGGATGTAAGCGACGTTATATTTGAAGATGATATAACCATCAATAAAATGACGACTCTTCAAATCAATATAACGAACGTCGGTCTTAGAAAATCATCCGATGCAACGGTGAATGTATATGTGGACGATGACATTTCAAGAAATCTGATAAAAACTATGGTCATCAACCCACTGGATATTGGACAGTCAACGATAATCAACGTGAATTGGACTCCAAGAGACTACGGTTATTCAACGATAAACGTTATCGTCAATCAAAGTCAAGACGTGGAAGAAATAAACTATGACAACAACAATAAGAACTTTAGCGTTATCGTTTACAATCCGAACAAAATATCCATATTCATCATAAGCGACAATTCAGGTACGAATTCATATAATCAGGCATCAAAAAGCGTTCTGACACAATATGCCGGATTGGTTGATATTCAAATCAGGACGGACAATCAGGCATTGACCATGTCCGACCAGGAATTAAAGGCATATCTTGAATCATCAGACATATTCATAGCCGATTGGCTGAGTTCAGGAATATATGAAAAGCTCAATAAGATATTGGCCAACAACCCCGATATTAACAAAAACAAAATGAATAAGATTTTTTTAATATTGGAACCTCCGGTATCAACAACGGCTTCATCCGTGGATTTCATGAAAAACTCCACATTCATCATAAAAGGAACGGATAAGATTTCACAAATAAATAACGTGGCAATAGATGTACTGTACGATTATTACTTCAATACATCACGCGGTTTATTGTACTCGGAAATATACGAGTATATAAAAAATACCGAGGGCATACCTGATTTGTATAATAGGGCAACATTATACAAGGATATCGGCAGTGTTGATGGACACAGAAACATGCTTTTATGGCTGCTCAACTCAATCAACCCTACAAAGTACACCCTGTCATATAATTTACCGCCAGAATCATTGAATACACCGGTATATGGAATATATCGTGAAAAATGGTATTCCTATATTGATGATGAAGGAAATTGGCAGACGGGTTTCGAGGAATATAAAAACGATTACATCAATAGTTCAAGACCTACAATCGGATTGATTGAAAGTAAACTGTATGTTGATTCACAACAGCTTCAGCCATACTATGCCATGATCGACAAGTTCGAATCACTGGGCTTGAATGTCATTCCAATAGTTGCTTATGGTGGAACCAATGAACAGCTGGAGGTAATGTACAGGATATTCACGAATTGCAGCAGCTTATCCGAATTCATGGACAACACTACTGAAAGTGAGGTCAGAATCGATGCACTGATAAATATGGTGGCATATGGACTTGGAGGAACCGACTTCAATAAGGTCACTCCATTTTTCACACGGATGAACGTGCCGATACTTAAAGCCGTTCACTCGGATTACGTTTCAAATGCGGAATATGACCTGGGAACAACCGGTTTGGGTACGTTAAGCGGAGACAAATGGTGGCATATAACTATCAGCGAAGCTCAGGGAGCCGTAACGCCTACATTTGTAGGTGGATACGATTCATATATCGATGACGATACGGGAGCATCCATCAGCGGTTACGTGCCTCATGAAGGAAATATTGAAGTGCTGGGAAATTCTGTGTACAATTGGGTGTTATTGAAATACCTGGAAAACAGCCAAAAGAAGATAGCTCTGATTTATTATAACTATCCTCCAGGCAAACAGAACATAGCGGCCAGTTATCTGGATCCCGTTGAAAGTGTGCTGAACCTATTGAATATCCTGAAAGACAATGGATATGACGTTAAGAACATTCCGTCCAATTCAACGATACTCCTGGCACAGATGCTTTCACAGGGTACAAATGTAGCCAATTGGGCAAACGGACTGGTGGAAGTGATGGCCGACTTCAACAATTCATCATATGATGAAATATACGGCTATCAGTACAACAACACGTACCAGATAGATTTGGAAAATATGACTGAAGATGAGATAAACTCACTTAAGGACACTCCCGGCGTATTGTTATATCCGGTATCCAAATTCAAACAGTGGTATGATAAACTGGACGACATCAATAAGGTATGCATATCCGAAGGTCCTATCGCCTATATCGGTGAATGTGCCAAAAAGGCAGTTGATTTAAATTATACAAACTATGCGGATAACCTTGACCAGTGGTACAATGGAGTAATTGAATTGGTACCCGGCAGTTTATCGGGAAAAGTAATTCCATTGATAAAAAACATAACTGAAACACTGAAAAATTATGTTCTCTCGTCAAATGAATCATATTATGATGAATATCTCCTATTGAAGGAGGAGTTTTTATCATATGAAATTCAAGGGCTATCCGGCTGGGGTGAATTTCCGGGAAACATCATGATTGTCGAAAGGGAAGGTACACAGTACTTTGTACTTCCGGGGATTCAGTACGGTAACGTGTTTATCGCACCCGAACCTCAAAGGGGTTGGGAAGGAAATGCCGAACAGCTATACCATAACAGTATAGTACCACCACATTACCAGTATCTTGCTTTCTATTCATACCTTCAGGATGAAGAATATAATGCAATGGTTTTCATCGGAAGACATGCAACGCACGAATGGCTATCAGGTAAGGAAGTGCTGTGTTCAGACAGTGACTTTACAACAGTAGTGACCGGAAGTATTCCACAGGTATACTTCTATATTACCGACGGTATATCCGAGGGATTGACGGCAAAAAGAAGAGCATCAGCGGTTATTATCGACCACTTGACCCCGCCAATGACATTGACAACATTGTACGGTAATTTATCATACCTGCATTCATTGACTGAGGAATATGAAGTAGCCGATAATGATATGCGTGTGGAGTTGGCAAATTCCATGCGTGAGGTTATACTGGCCGAGGAATATGATCAGGACATGAACATTAACCTATCCGATTTGGATGATGATGAATTGGTCAGTAAAATCAATGATTACATCAACAGCTTAACCAGTACATTATACCCTTATGGAGTGCATGTAATTGGTCAAAACTGGTCTGATGATGAGATAGCACTGCTTGTATCTTCAATGCTATCAACAGAATATGAATATAACGAGGCAGGTGATACAACCTCCCTCATTGATGAAATCTCATATCTATATGAGAATAAGAGGTATTCTGATATAAGTGCTTCAAAAAGAAGCGATATTCAAGACAAATGCGTGAATATCGTTAAGGAATTGATAACCACGGATAAGGATGTTTTATTAAACAGACTGACAGATAATCCGACTGAAGCCTTGAACAAATCATTTGACTTGGCATTAAGTTACATTAAAACGCTTAAACAAAGTACGGCAAATGAGGTCAACAGTTTCATTAATGCATTAAGTGCCGGTTATGTGGAACCGGGAAGTGGTGGAGATCCAATCAACAACCCAGGTGCCATAGATACCGGTAAAAACTTCTATCAGGATCAATCATCTGAAATTCCGACAAAAATCGCATACGATAAATCCAAGGAATTGTTGGATGTCATGTTGAATCATACTGATAAAAACACTACCAAGGTGGTATTGGGTATATGGGATACGGAGACAGCCCGTGATGACGGTCAGCTGGTATCACTCGTACTTAGACTGCTTGGAATGAAACCTACATGGTCATCATCCCCTAGTGCCGGTGCCGACGGTAAAAAACTGAAGGAAACACCGGAATACGAAGAACTGGAGGACATGTATAGACCGGACGGATGGAACAAGACAAGAATAGATGTCGTGGTAGTGCTTGATGGAAACTTCAGAGATTTATACAGCAGACAAGTCGGATTGATGGACAAGGCATTTAGAATAGCACTTGCAAGGTCGTATTATACAATCATAAACAATAAGACCTTGACGGATAGATACGGTGACGATTTAATTAACGGTATCAATGCCGTTATGGATACAATCGGATANNNNATGAGTATCGACATGACTGCCGAACAGGCGGCCGAATCAGCCATAAGCAGAATCTTCGCACCACCTGAAAGTGACTATGGTGCACTCATCAGTCAGGCGGTAAGACAAAGCTGGACATTCAACGATACCGAGGAGTTGGCTCTCAAATACATTAATCGTATGGGTTATATCTACTCAAGCACAAATTGGGGTTCATATAATTCACAGGTCTTGGAAAGACTATTGAACGGTACGACATCATTATTTACCAGTAGAAATACCAATTTATACGGGGTAATAGATAATGATGACTACTTCGATTATTGGGGCGGATTATATAACGCTATGTATTACATCAACAATGCAGACATATCATTTGATGTGATAAAATATGGTGAAAACCTGAATGCTTCAATAATTGAAATCGATCAATATCTAAAACGTGAAATGAATACGAGATACTATAACCCCGAATGGATTAAGGCCATGATGGAGGAAGATTATTCCGGTGCAGGTTACATGTCCAGATTCGCTTCAAACCTATATGGATGGGCGACGGTGACGGACAAGGTAACCGATAAGGACTGGGATAACATGGTCAGTGTTTATATTGACGATAAATATAACCTGGGCGTTGACAAGTTCTTGACTACAGGATATAATTCATACTCCATGATATCCATTACCGGTACGTTGCTTACGGCAGCATATGACGGTAAATGGCATGCGGATGATGAGACTCTGCGTAAGGTTGCCAATATATGGGCACAAAGTGTTATCGACAATGGTGTTGCATGCTGTGACTGC
>MUZY01000232.1 GCA_003266065.1 Methanosphaera sp. rholeuAM130 | reverse complement strand
AAATACCACCTTCCTTGAAAACAGTGCTACAACACTTGGCGGTGCCATATCAAATAAACTCATGACCGACTTAACAATATGCGGAATAATAACTGCAAAAGACTCAGTATTTTTAAAGAATACTGCCGGTGAAGAGGGTGGAGCAATATATAACCTCAAATATATCAATGCAGAGTATAACGTATTTGCAGATAATTCGGATGACAACAATCAAACTATCGTAAGTAAAAAGGAAAACATCATATCTCTGGAAAACAATTGGTGGGGTTGTTCTAATCCTATATGGGACGATATAGGTTATCAGCCTAAAGAATGGATAGTGGCAAATTACACAAATACTTCCACATTTATCAGGGATTATAATACTGACGTAATAGTTAGCCTTGACAAGACAAACAAGGGACGAACAATAACCGAAAGAATACCTGAAAGAAAAGTGATATTCTATGGAGACAATAATACGTACAAATTAAATAACCTTGAAATTACAAAAAACGTGACAAATGAAATTATAGTCAGATCAAATGCCAGCATAGCTCAGATAGACAATGACATACTGACATTAACGCCTGTCGATTCGAAGATAACTTACACGTTATCCAACAGGAACCAGACGATAAATATCAAAGTCAACCTGCCAAAGAACATCAACGGCAAAATCAATCTGAAACTAAACGGAAAGACTATAAACAGTTCAAGAGTGGTTAATGGAACATACACATACAGATATGACATACCAACGGAACTATCCAAAGACAAATATACGTTAAATACAATTATCCAAACAAAGGATGGAAAGACACTGCAGAAAAACATTACAATAACAATTCCGAAAAGAAACGTTACCAGCACTGTAACAATAAAAAACAGCACGCCGATAGAAGCGGGAAGTACAATAGAAATAACGGCAACAATAAAGCTTGGCAACACACCGGTAAATCATGGATATGTAATATTCAAAATCAACAATCAGACATTCTCCTCAAAAGTAAATGTTGTAAATGGAACAGCAAAAACAACATACACACTAGCACCAACACTTAAAGCAAAGGATTACCAGATAAGTATCGTATACTCCGGTGATTCAAACAAAAACTCAAACAGAAACGTGACGACATTGAGCGTGAAAAAACACACGGTTCACGTAGACATTGACTCATTAGATTTGTTTGCAGATAGCGAAAATCCAATAAGAATATACTTCTATGACTCAAACAACAATTATATACCTTACGGACAGGCAGGATATAAGATTAACGGCATAACACTAAACAGTAGCCTATCCATAGATGAAGGAGTAATCATAATCACAATCAAAACGCCTCGCGTAAAAGAGGGAGAAACGTTAAAGCAGACCATGACATTGAAAGTAGGCGAAAACAACAACCACTATGCAATGAGCAAAGATATTGACTTGTTCATATCCTAATAAACCCCCTTTAAAACTTTTTTTGGAATTTGCAATTAGAATAAAAATTATTATATTCATTACTTCATACCTGTGATTGTACCCACAAAACACAAACGTACCCACAAGACATAAGTGTACCCACATGAATCTGGATAGAACACATCATTAAATATTATTATCCCAAACAATAACGCCATAAATTATTATTCAACAGGCGATATGCCATTTTGCTAATAATATACCCATATAACATCCACTTTTTTAATATTGATTGAATATAAGCCAAAAAAATATCCATTTTTTTCAATTTCACTAGGGAAGAATGTCATGAATTTTTTACATAACTTTATATAAGATGTCAAACAATCTTTACATATGTAAAAAATATTTTACATTTTGATATCAAAAACAATTGTGCACAATAATATAAATCATGACAATAACCAAGGGAGTTATTTCTATGACTGAATATGTTATTGAAACAAAAAACTTAACAAAAAAATACAAAGACAAAAAGGTCGTAAACAATATAAGCATGAAAGTTGAAAAAGGAAAAATTTATGGACTGATTGGAAAAAATGGGGCGGGAAAAACAACCACCATGCGTATGCTACTGAATTTGGCATCAAAAACAAGCGGTGAAATATTGTTATTCTCAGATAAACCGAATAAAGGAACATATCGACGAATCGGATCAATAATCGAAACGCCGGGATTCTATGAAAACCTGACTGCAGAAGAAAACCTGAAGATATTATCATTAATACGAGAAGACTACTCGAAAGAAAACATAGATAATATACTCAAAACCGTATCGTTGGATGATGCCAAAGACAAAAAATTCAAGGACTATTCCCTGGGAATGAAACAAAGACTGGGACTGGCCTCGGCAATTATACACAAACCCGATTTGCTGATACTTGACGAGCCGATAAACGGACTCGATCCGATAGGAATAAAAGAGATAAGACAACTTCTCAAAAAATTATCAAAAGAAAAAGGTACAACGATACTCATATCCAGCCACATCCTCAGTGAAATGGAAAACTTGGCAGATGTAATAGGAGTGATGGATAACGGACAATTAATAACGGAGCTGACAAAAGAAGAACTGTACAATCAATTAAATAAAAGCGTTGACTTTGAAGTATCCAATCTAAATAAGTCAACGCTTATCCTGGAAAAAATAGGATTGACCAATGGCATTGATTTTAAAATAAAACAGCCCAACACCATCCACTTATACTCCAACCTGGATTTAAGAGATAAGATAAATGAATTATTTGTGAAAAATGGGATAAAAGTTCAAAAGATAAAACTATGTGAGGAAAATCTTGAAGAATATTTCACAAGAACAATTAACCCCAAAATAGAAGTAACCGCATGAGGCGATAAGATGTATAATTTCATACAGATAGAATTAATGAAACTCAAAAGATCAAAGATATTCATATTAACACTGCTGGGAGCAATCTTTCCATCATTCCTGTTATTCCTATCGGCAAAATTCGGTGAATTCACCGAAACGATATCCCTACAAACATTTTTAAGTCTGGTTAACATGTACATGAGCCTAATCTTTGCGATACTGCTATTTACAATTATAATGTCCTACCTTTTCGGAAGAGAATACAATGAACATACACTTAAAACAATACTGACGGCACCGACGTCAAGGGGTATGTTCATACTGACAAAGTATGCCATGTTTTTGTTATGGATACTTCTTATAACAGTGATAACATGCATTTCCGGTGTGATGTTCGGTTATCTGGCAGGAACAACAGGTTTTGGCATGAACGTTGTATTGGATAGCTTCAGGGAACTGCTATTTACCAACATACTGCTATATTTAACATTCACTCCACTTGTATTTATCACATTAATCATAAGCAATCTTGTTCCGGCAATGATAGGTGGAGCAGTACTGACATTTACAAACATGATTGTAGCATCAAGCAAATATGGCATCTATTTCCCATGGAGTTGTCCATACCTGATATCCAGTGGAGAAATACTGGAATACACGACAAACTATACTGCATCTTATGTGATTATTATAGTAACATTTCTAGCAGGATTAATAATATCCTACGCTTACTTTAGAAGAAATGATATTCCTCTATGACATTTTTTTATTTTGAGCAAATCCTATTAAATAATCATAAAGACAAAAATAGTAATCAAGAGACACTTTAGGTATTAAGCTATGAAAACGAAAATTAAATATCTGCGACAGGAGATGGGAATAACCCAAAAAAATCTGGCCGAAGAAGTTGGAGTATCAAGACAAACCATCAATGCTCTCGAAAATGGAAAATATAACCCATCACTGATTGTAGCCTATAAGATAACTAAACTATTAAACAAAAAACATATTGAAGAAGTATTCCTATTTGAAGATGAGGAGAGTGATTAAACTATGATATTTGATATTTTAAAAGATGCTTTGGATTATTTGGGAACAAATAGAAATCAAATAATAGTATATTACCTGGGCATACTCATATTTCCCTTAGTACTAATTGAAAGCTATTCCTATCATATTATAGAAAATTGTTTAAAAGGTATGATAAACAATAAAGACAAGCTGCCGGACATGACGATAAACGCTAAATCCTTCATGAATGGATTGAAACTATTGATACTTAAAATAATATATTACCTTCCGGAAATAATCATACTCACAATTGCAGTTAACCTCAATCAGATTGATTACATCTACTTGACGATACTGTTAGTAATATTGACGATAATAAGTTATTCCCTCTCACAAATAGCCGGTGTCTGTATGGTAGACTCAGGATTGTTTAATGAAGGATTCAATTTCCCAAAAATATTCAATATAATAAAATCAGTGGGATTGACATATGTTGAATTCATAATTGCAACACTCGTGATAATACTGGGAATAATAGGAGTAACGATATTGTTGACGGGAATAATACTCATAATAGGCAGCACCTCCAGTACATTACAGGCAATATTCATATTCGTACTTACAATCGTATACATAATATTCCTAATAGTCATAGTGCCAATCTATGCACTATTCAAGAATAGAGCCGTGGCTTCAATATACAACTTAAGTTAAAGGGGATAAATGATAAATATTGATATTTATCCAAATATACCTTTTTTTGAAAATGGGGACAAAAAATAGACGAAAAAAAGAAGGGTTGATTTAAAGAACTTATGATTCCGGAAACCGAATTATCACTTCAAATTCCGGTATTGGCTCGGTATCGTCAACAACGAATAATATATCTCCCCTTACAATTCAATTACCCTTAGTTATGAATCCTAATCCTGACCCAAAATCACGTCAACAATATGATTGAATGCCTCTTTTGATTCGGGAACTAACGGATAAATAGGATAGACATGAGACATTTCTTCACCGACATTAAGTTCAACATCAACACCTTTATTATTTAGCTTATTATAAAAGTTTACGATATCCTGATAGAATATTTCATGTGTTCCCACAAATATTGTAGTTTTTGGAAGTTATCTACATCTCCAAACAGTAGTCTTACCATATAGTCTTTTGTATCCAGATTGCCTGCCAGACTAGTTCAATGAACGTTATTTAGTTACTACTGTAACATTACCTTCATATGTGCAACCTTTATATTTTCCATCACCTGAAAATGTGAAATGCCCATAATAGTTTTCATTAACTGCATTAGAGAAATATTCCGCATTTTTAACTGTAAATTCCCCATTTTCATCCGTTACTACATCAAGTGTTCCACTTCCATTGCCCGGTTTGTGCATTGTGATTGTCTTATTAGGAACTCCCTGACTATAAGCATCCATCAACATTCCAGAAAATGTGCCATTTTCTTTTACTTGGGTTTCATTAAGGATAATGAAAGTATCTACATCATTGTTATATTGATAGAGAAAAACACCGATGCAAATACAAAAAGCAACTAATAAAAGTATTAAATAATAACTTTGTCTTTCCATTAAATCACCTTAATGATATATTGGAAAAGAAATCAAATAAAGTTAACTTTTAAGTTTTTCCTTAACTTTATCGCTTTCAAGTTCACGAATTGCACCTCGTGCAACCCACTGACTCGCTTTGTTATCCATTTCCAGGATTTCATAAGAAAGGTCAATAGCTTTTTTGTTATTTTCAAGATTAGATTTGCCAATTTGCCTTAAGGCCCAATTAACAGACTTTTTAACAAAATTACGATTATCCTTTGAACCTTCTTTAATTATATCAAAGTACTTGTCAAAATTTGAATCCTTTTCATGAACTGCTAGAACAGCTATCAGACTAAACGCAGTTCTTTTAACAAATTCCTCCTCTGAATCACACCAAACAAAAATATTGTCAATAGCCTGCGGCATAAACCTCAAAAGGTTAATACATGCCTGATCAACCAAATCCCATGAATAGAAAGAATGAACCCAATCATCCAGTTGAATAGAACCAACCTTCTCCGGCTCTTCAACTAATGTTGCCAAAAGATAAGTTTCATGATATCCATGATTCCAAAGCTTTAATGCCA
>MUZY01000203.1:14810-22648 GCA_003266065.1 Methanosphaera sp. rholeuAM130 | reverse complement strand
ACTCGTAAAACTCTTTCACACTGTTTTAAAAAACTACTTATTGATTCTTTGTTTATATTCATTATAACTACCTGCATTAAAAATTCATAAAATGAGAAATTTAAAACCTAAGATAGGGATCATATATAATATATACTTCTAACTATTAATAAATCTTTTTATTTTTTGGAAGTTGAAAATAAGTTTATCATAGGGTATTTCAATCATAAGCATATGATCTGTTTATTAAATATTTTTTCACCCTACATGGATTCCTCAAATGATAAAATATAGTCAGTTAGATGGTGGATAATAAAATAAATTTTTTAAAAAATTTTAATGATTATTGTCAATTTTCAATCGCTTAACATAAAGTGGATCTATTTGAATTTGACTTTATTTTAAAAATGCTAAAAATAGAAAACTATAAAAATAGTGTTCATCATACAAGAAAAAAAATGAGGTATTAAATATGAAACTCATATTTAGAATACGTCATCAATAAATCCTTCTAGATCAGTATCTGATGTTGGTGCTTCTTCACCGCGTGGTTTTTCCTTATATCCGTCATTTGATGAGCCAATCATTGATGGAGAACTTACACCTGCTACTACAATGGTTGTTCTTACTGTGCTTGCAAGATCATCCTGTATCTGTGTACCCCAAATGATGTTTGCTTCAGGGTCTAACTCATCAGCTACTATTTGCACTATTTTTTCAGCTTCATTCAGAGTTAGGTCATTGCTACCAGTTATGTTAATAAGTGCACTTTTGGCGTTGGAAATGTCCAAGTCGAGAAGTGGACTGTTTAGAGCTTCATGTACTGATTCGACAGCTCTGTCGCCGGTATCGGATTCACCCATACCAATCATTGCCATTCCGCTGTCTTTCATTACGCTTTTTATGTCTGCAAAGTCTAAACTTACAAGTCCAGGTTTTGTAATAAGTTCGGTTATGCCTTTTACGGCTCTACCGAGCAACTCATCTGAAACCATGAACGCCTTATTGATAGGTAAGCTTGGAGCTACTTCCAGTAACTTATCGTTAGGAATAACCAGTACAGTATCGGCTGCTGCCTGTAATTTTTCAAGTCCTTTTTCAGCGTTTTCTCTTCTTCTTAAACCTTCTGCACTAAATGGCATTGTGACAACTGCAATGGTTAATGCTCCACATTTTTGTGCGATTCTACTTATCACTGGAGCTGAACCTGTTCCTGTTCCTCCACCGAGTCCGCAGGTAACAAATACCATGTCGGCTCCGTCGATTTTTCTTTTTATTTCTTCTTCACTTTCTTCAGCACTTGCTTCTCCGACATCCGGAATTCCGCCCGCACCTAATCCGCCACAGGTATCCTTACCAATTAATATTTTATCATTGGATTTTGAGAAGAATAAATCCTGTGCATCCGTATTTATGGAAATGGTTTCTGCACCTTCAATACCTATTTCACCAAGACGTGATATGGTATTGTTTCCAGCTCCACCAGCCCCTATAACGAATATTTTTGCTCTGCTTTTGTTGATAATATCGACTAAGACCTGATTTACATCATCTAAACCAGAACTAGCGATATTTGGTCTTTCAGTAGTTTTAGCTTTTGAATCATTTAAGCTATCTTTTATTAGAGATTTCACTTAACACCCTCACAATAAATTATAAATCAAATATATAGTTTTTAATATTTTGGTATTACTTAATTATTTTATAAATAATTACGTAAACACCATCGTTAAAAACTATTTATAATAGTTAATACAACATATATATGAAAAAGAACGATAATATTATTATCATTCCCATAATGAAGTTATTACTTCACTTCATACCTATTTTTATGATATTATACTTTATAATATTTGTCAATATTAATTTTTTAGATACATAATTATTTTAAAATAATTAATCTTATATTATTATATTTATTTGTTTTTAGAAATATATAAAGTTGAGTCATTATGACCACAATATTACAGTATAATAATGCAAATTTTCATCCGGAATGTATTTACATCAAAAGGAATATTATGTAATCCATATAGTAAATACTTTGTGCAATACATAAAAGAATTAATAATCAGACGACTAATATATTATTATAAAAATTTTAAAAACATTGAATAAATTTATTCGGGAAAGATAAATATGAAAGCGTTCGCATTTTTAGATAAAATTCAAAAAGTCAACACCAACACCATGGTTTTGGATAAGGGATTTGGATATGACTATGTGGAAGATTCCCTGAAGTTAACAGGAGAATATTTCAATCTTCTGAAATTCGGTTGGGGAACATCAATATTATATGAAGAAGAGCTAATCAAAGATAAAAATCAGCTATACCAATCATATGACATTAAAACTTACACCGGCGGAACATTATTCGAATTGGCAAATAAATATGACAAAGTGGATGAATTCTTTGAACAGTTGGACAATCTAGGATTTGACGCCGTGGAGATATCAGATGGATCTACAACAATAGAGGATACCCGAAGATATGAAGCAATACAAACGGCAAAGGATGCCGGTTTCTACACATTAAGCGAAATAGGAAAGAAAAACCCGCAAATGGATCATCAGTATTCCACCGGCCAAAGGATAGAACTGATAAATAATGATCTTGAACACGGATCAGATCTTGTTATTATCGAAGGCAGGGAAAGCGGAAAGAATATCGGAATATATGATGAAAAGGGAAACATCAAGACAGACGAACTCGACGAGATACACAAGAGCACCGACAATAAAAAAATAATGTGGGAAGCTCCCAACAAGAACCAGCAGGTTGAGCTAATATTGAAATTGGGAAACGACGTTAACCTTGGAAACGTTAACTTCAATGACATCATCTCACTGGAAACCCTAAGACGCGGACTTAGAGGAGATACTCTTGGTAAATTCTAATACCAAGAGCATACTTTTTTTATATGACCAAATGAGGTAATTATCTGCACATCATCCCCAATATTAACGCTATCCATCAAATAAATTAAAGAATTGAATAACTATTTATACAATCAAATACAAAGTAACATATTAGTTATTAATGTATTGTGACATATTTCCAATACAAGAAATAAATTTAAAGATTCAACTATACAAACTGAAGAATTTAACCAAGTTTTTTTACAAACAACAATTGAATAAAAAAGCAATATTTTTTTAAATGTAATTTTTATCCGTCAATACACCTTAAAACAAAAGATGTAGAGAATAAAATTAATAGTGAGATAATATAATGGCTAAAAAAGAAATAATATACGAGTTTGATTATGATTCTAAATTTCTAAATGAACATAACGTAAAAAGATTGGCAAGTGATCTTACTAATGATGCTGATACCAGTTCAAAAATATTGGATTGCCTATTTACTGCTGAAGTAACCGATGAACAAATAGCGGAAGTTACTGGTATTAAATTAAACTTCGTTAGAAAAATATTATACAAATTATTCGATGCCGGAGTAGCAAATTACACGAGAGTCAAAGATCCGGAAACACAATGGTTTACATACTACTGGAAATTTGATTCACGGAAAGCGGCAAGACTAATAGAAAAAGAATATAATAAGCATAACGAGGAAATAAAGGAAAGTTTAAAGTATGAAGAAAACAACATGTTCTTCGTATGCCCAAACGGATGTAGGTACGCATTTGATGAGGCAACCGATTATCAGTTCATATGTCCAAGATGTGACGAAAAGCTTGAATATGAAGATAACGAAAGCATAATAAACGACATCAAACAACATAAATCACCCTACATAGTAAATGAAGAATAACCCCCACACACTTATTTTAATTTTTTCTATTTTAATGAAACATTATTTGATGGAGACTAAAAACATGAATAATGCAGATAGAATAATAGAATATGCCTATGAAAAATTGAAATGCACCGATTACATAATAGACCACAGCAGAACCGTCTACGAAAGAACGAAAGACATAACGAAATACCATGACAACATCGATTTGGATTTGATTAAGTGCGGTGCCATGTTGCATGACGTCGGAAGAACAATAACCAATGACATAAGACATGCATATCTAGGAGCAGACCTGCTTAGAAATATAAACGTTGATGAAAGGATATGCAAAATAACCGAAAGACACATAGGTGCCGGAATAGTACCTCAAGAGGCAAAACAGCTGAATCTTCCCGATAGAAACTACATGCCCGAAACACTCGAAGAAAAAATAGTTGCACATGCGGATAACCTTGTTCATGGCGTTACAAAGGTGGATTTGGACTTCGTTATCAAAAAGTGGACAAACAAGAACATGAACAAAGAATCCATAGAACGTCTCGTCAAACTGGATGAAGAACTGTTAGGTAGAAGAACATGAAAAAAATTATAGTATATACGGGTTTGTCCATTTCATTCGATGAAGCAGAAAGCATCCTTAAAGCAGATTACAAGCCGCCCATAAAAAGGGGAGATCTCTCAACGCTTCTTGAAAGCCAAAACGATATAGACATCATCGGAATAATAGACGGCCTGTTCCATCAAAGTCCCGCAGTAGCACACAAGGAGATTCTTAAAGCCCTTGACAAGGACATAACCGTTGTCGGTGGTGCCAGCATGGGAGCATTGAGAGCCTGTGAACTATACCCATATGGAATGATAGGAATAGGAAGAATCTTTGAAGACTATAAGAACGGGATAATTGAATCGGATGATGACGTAGCGGTAAGTCTGGATCCCCAAACCTATCGGCAGCTATCAGATTCGTGGATTAATATGAAATATAACTTCAACAGGGCACGTGTGGATGGTATACTCAGTCAAGAAGAAGTAGAAGAACTGCTGTCAACGTCAAAGGACATTTATTATCCCAAACGTAGCTTTGAATACGTGATAAATAAATCAGGTATAGACGACGATAAGAAGACAAATCTTAAGGAATATCTTGAAAAGAACAAATTTGACATAAAACACGACGATGCAAAAGCCGTTTTGGAATATATTAAGAAAATATCCGAAAAACAATAGAAAATGGAATTGTATGAAAAAAGATCCGATAATTAAGCAAAGCTAATCAAAAAAAGAGTATCGGTTAAGCAAATAATTTAAAAATCATCGTGTAAAAAAAGAATCATCAATAAAATAAAAAAAAGGCAATAGAATGGAATAACCCCAAGGGTTATTCAATCATTGCACGCATTAAATCACTACTTCTTACGAGTCCTATTGGCTCATCAGACATGTTTAACACAGGAACCTGTTCAATATTGTGTTTTTTGAGCAGATTGGCACATTCCTTAACGGACGTTTTACGCGTTACTGATACCAGCTTATCACCGGCAACGTCCTTAACCAATTTATCGGAGAATTTTAACTTATTTTTAAGAATATACATTACGCTTTGACTATTCCATGTCCATTTATCCCCTTCAGTACTGACGGAACTGTTATGAACTGTCTGTTCTTCAACGACGCTGCTTTCATGTATGAAGTCGGTTTCGGTAAGTATTCCGGATGCTTTGCTATCGTCATTCAATGCCACAACCGATTTGAAGTTAAAGAAATTGGATATTGAATATGCAACCGGCAGCGGCGTCTTGTCCCATACCGTCGGAACATTATGAACCATATACTTTTCAACTGGTTCGTTGTTTTCAATTTTCCATAATGCCTTGTTTGTGATATCCGATGATGTTACAATACCCACCAGCATATTATCAACGGTTATAGGTATTCTTCTGATGTTGTTATTGATCATTTTCCTAACGACAGATTTCACATCTTCATCCGGAGCTGCCGTAATTGGATTTCTTGTCATAACCATTGCAACCTGATCCTCGTCAGGATTTTTAATTAAATCTGAACGTGTTATTATTCCGGCCAATTCACCGGTTTGCTTTTTGACAATAGGAACTCCAGATAAATTTTCTTCCCTTAATATTTCATAAATAGAACTTATTGTACCTGGCACTGATCCTGCTTGAACTTTTTCAGTCATGATTTCGCTTATTTCCATAATTATCGCCTCGTCGTAAATTAATGATTTTTCAAATAATGCATGATTATCTAAATTAGTAATTGAATATGAAAATTATTAGTTATAATTAATGTTTTGTTTAAAGTAATATAAAAGCTTATTAGAAATATTTAAGATAATAAATACCCAAATAAGAAAATTATTTTTTTCTAAAAAAACACAATCGATTTCAAATTATCATTGAGAAAAAAATAAAATAAGTTAGTTACAAACTAGTTTTTAGCTTTTATAACTGTCTTACCGTTCATGAATGGCTGCAATACCTCAGGTATTAATACATCCCCATTTTCCTGCTGATAATTTTCAATAATACAACATATGGTTCTTTCTGTTGCTATGGCCGTACTGTTTAACGTGTGCAGTATCTGTGAATCACTGGCACCAGCCTTTCCAACCCTCGTTTTTGTTTTTCTTGCCTGGTAATCCGTACAGTTTGTACATGACACCAGTTCCCTGTATGCACCAGAACCAGGGAACCATGCTTCAAGGTCATACTTGATTGCCGCATTATCATTTAAGGCAGATGACACTATTGCAACTATCCTATACGGCAAATCCAGCTTTTGATATATCTGTTCCGTTACTTCAAGCAACTTTTCATGTTCATTGGCTGATTCTTCCGGTGCAGAATAGATGAACTGTTCTATTTTTTCAAACTGATGAACGCGGAAAATACCCAAGGTATCCTTTCCATGAGAACCGGCTTCCTTTCTAAAACACGTGGACAATGCACAGTACCTTTTGGGCAACTGTTCGGAATCTATTATTTCATCCCTGTGAAGTGCGGCCAATGTCTGCTCCGCCGTTGCTATCAAGAAGAGATCTTCATCTTCAATCTTATATAACGTTTCTTCAAAATCGCCCAGTTCGGATGTTTCCTTGGCAACCTGACTTTTTATAAAGAAAGGCGTTTGCAGAGGAGTATACCCCTTGCCTGTCAATTCATTTAATGCAAACTGAATTAATGCCAAGTTTAAAAATAGGATATCCTCCTTCAAATAGTAGAATCTTGAACCTGATACCTGTGCCGCAGTTTGCGTATCCGCCCCGTCGATTATGTCCATTATATCCACATGGCTAAGTGGCGTAAAGTCGAATTCCTTCTTTGTTCCATATGTTCTGATGATTTCATTGTCGTCCTCCGTATCGGATACAGGTACCTTTTCATCGATGATGTTACCGACCTTATATCTGTATTGGTCACGGATTTCTTCATACTCTGCTATCTTTGGCTGCAGTTGCTTTATATCATTTGCTACCTGCTTTGATTTTTCAACGACCTCTTGGATAGTTCCATCCTTTTTTGCCTGATTGAATGATTTGGATAACTTGTTTTTTTCTGATCGCAGATTGTTCAATGTCTGCAATCCTTCTCTCCATAAGTTATCATATTCAATAACTTTTTCTACATTTTCAGTACTTCTGAATCGTTTCTTCTCTGATTCCAATACTTTTTCCGGATTATCTCTGAATACTTTTATATCTAACACTGTATATGCCCCTGTAACTTATTTTCATTGAACGCTTAAAAATCGTCCTTTGTCAATTCAACAAATGAGTCAGATTCCTCTTCCTCAATTATCAAATCCAAGATTTCATCTTCATATGGTGTTTCTTCTAGTTTCATATCGCTTTCTTCATTAAGTTCTTCCAATTCAATTATTTTATCAGCATTTTCTTTGGCATTTTTAGCTTTATTGACTTTGGCATCCTTTTTGGCCTTCAACTTTTTATCGTAAGTTGAATGAATATCGCTGTCATCTGCAAAGATAAATTCTGCTTCATCAGTTTCGCTTTTCTGAACTGCCTTTTCAGTTTCTTTTTTAGGAACTTTTTTAGTTTCCACCTTAGCCTCTT
>MUZY01000203.1:0-14719 GCA_003266065.1 Methanosphaera sp. rholeuAM130 | reverse complement strand
ACATCATTGACAGGCAATTTGCTTTTGTCGGTTGTTTTTGCGGATTTACTTTCAATATTCGTATCCTTTCCGGCAGAAATCTTCTCATCAATTCCTTTTGTTGAATCGTGTTCATCCACATCATTTTCGTCATATACCTCCAATTCCTCATCGGCATAAACATCGGTTCCTGCTATCTTATCAAATAACCTTGATGGGAAATTTAATATTAGACCTATGAGAACATCAGGTATCAAGAGTATCCAAAAACATTTGGTTATATTTCTTACGAAAGCCGAGAAGTATGACAGATATCCCTCCTCATCAGACACATATAAATTCATCATCATCTTACCAATCGTCTTATTGGTCTTGGCTTCCATTATGGTGAAATATGCCAGTGTTATTATGATTGTCGTTATATATGGATAATATGCCGATAGGAATGGAACCTTCATCAGTGATATTGGAATATAGAGTATATTATTCACTATGGCAATTAACAAAAACACCACTATATAATCGATTATGCATGCGGATAATCTTTTAGTAAAATGCTCCATGAAATTACCTCCCGTTAACACACTCTAGGAACAGGATCGGCTATTGGAGGTTCTATCAATCTTTCACCGCCTATGACGGTTTCCATGATGACGCGTTTTCCTTCAACAACTTCACCTATGATTTGTGCATCTTTTCCGTACTTGGTTTTCTGTATTGCCTGAAGTACATCTTCCGCCGTATCAGCTTTTACGCCCATTACTATTTTACCTTCGTTGGCCACTTCAAATGGATCGATACCGAGCATGTCTGAAACCGCTTCCACTTCCGGTTTTACAGGAATCCGTTCTTCATCAAGATACATTCCAACAGAAGCCTTTGTTGCCATTTCATTTAATGCGTTTGCTATTCCACCACGTGTCGGATCTTTCATTGCGGTTATTGTTCCTACATTTTTAGCCGCTTCAACCATACCCCATACTGGCGCCACGTCTGATTTGAGTTCCGTTTCATAACCGAATCCTTCACGTTTTGACATTATAGCCATTCCATGGTCTCCTACACTACCGGTAAGTATTACTTTATCTCCAACTTCCAATCCGGAGTCTCTTACAACTTCGTCTTTACGTCCAATTCCTATACCTGCTGTTGTGATAATCATACTGTCCAGCTTATCACTGTCTATTACCTTTGTATCTCCAGTTATGATTGCCGCATCCACCTCTTGACAGGTTTCATTCATGGATTTGATTATTTTTTCCAAGTCTTCTCTTTCAAATCCTTCACTTATAACCATTGCATTGCTTAATGAGACCGGCTTTACTCCCATTACAGATATATCGTTTAATGTTCCTGCAGCCGATATACGACCAATGTCTCCCCCCGGGAAAAATAAGGGCTGTACTGTGTGACTGTCGATGGTTGTCACCACAACGTGTTCATCGTCAAGTGGTATTGTAGCACTATCATCCAAAGATTCTAATCCTATTCCACCATTTACGCTGGTTTTTGAAATATTTCCCAATATGATATCAGATATCATATCCTGCATTACTTCTCCGCCAGCTCCATGAACCATATTAATTTTATCATCATTATATGCCATTAATAAATCCTTCCATTATGTTATGTTATATATTAATTTATAGATATGTTTAAGGTAATATTTTATTTTATCCCTTTTCTATGCAGAGACTTGGCAAAAATAATTATAAGACAAAAAAAAGTATTACCCATATAAAGTTAAGAAGGAAAAAAACTTCCATAAAAACATGTAACTGATAAATACTCAATTTTCACCCTAAAGCAAGTAAAACAATAAACAATACAGCCACCCTTTCTTCTTATTACTAAGAATTAAAACCCGGGCCAAATCCATATTGCATTGAAAACTAAATTTTCACCTTTGTTCAAAACAAATAATGACAAACATGGGCGTGTCCAAAATACAGTCTGAATTTTGATGTCTGTAAACCATATAACATTATCTGATAGAACTAAATAAATATATGGATAAAATATCCTCAATATTCAAATCAAAAACTCTTAAAACAGCCAAAAATAGATTAAACAGATTAAAAGAAGAGAAAGATAAATTACCCGATTCTATAGTCGATGCCCTTGACAAAATAGATAAAAAATTTGATAAATTAACTAAACACATTGGAAATAATGAAATACCCAGTACAAATAATTTAGTCGAATTATTTTTCAATGTTACATGTGGTAATAACTTAAAGAAACATTATAGAATAGATAAGGGTGTTGATAGAAAAATGAGGGCTAATAGATCCAGATGGAATTATAGAGTATATTTAGGAAAAAAAGATTTTATCTTACCAGTCTTTGTAATACAACCCACTGAAAAAATATTAAATTTATAGGAAGTCCGACTGCATTTGGGACACTGCCTATTTGATTTTTTAATTTTTTCCCGTCTACGATGCATGGCGTCTTCGGTTGTAACTATTGTTGTAAAATTATTTACTCCAAGATCAATACCCCTAACTTTGTCCTTATCTAAATCCAGTGGATATTTTTGTGCTTCATAAGTGAAATTTGCCTTAAACATTTGCCCATTTTTAATTGGAATAATTTCCACTTAAATAATATTTTTATCTCATATATTTCTGGAATTTTTATTCTATGCCCATAATCCCTTGATTTTAACAATTTATTATATTCTCTGCTTAATAGTAACTCCATATAACCCCCTTCCAACTTCTTTTTAGAAAACATAAAATATTATGCTCCCTATAATCAGATTACCCATATTAAAAAACCCATGTTAATCCTTTCAACCCAATTACTGAATTAAATGAAACTTTTTTATTGATTAAATGATACAATTTATATCCAATCATATTAAATTGAATGATAATAGCAACATTAATAATGTAAAATATTTCTCTATTTGAATTAGTTTCTTAATATGTTTTTCATTCAATAGTTTCAAATTGAAATGCTTATCAAATATATCTGCAAATAAATTAAAATGCATTTTTGTTAGTACCACTATAAATAAGATAATAGCCAAATAATTACCTTTACAACATGGGATTAATATGAATAAACTAGCAATCTCATTTATTCTATTAAAATAAACCATATATCCTATATAACTAAATTTCTTTGGTGTTTTAATGTTACTTATTGATTCATCAGATAATCTAAATCGAAGTAAAATCATGAAAGCATCGTATACTATTATTAGAATAAAAACAATAAATGCATTAGTCAAGAAGATATTGGGAAACAATATTATGCATGGTGCAAATATTAAAAAATAGAATAACGCTTCAATAAATTTAAAAAAGATTATTCCCTTATCATTTAACAATTTCATATACTCATTTTCATCAAATTGTCTTTTTCTAAGAAAAGATAATGAGTTATTTTTATGATAAATCATAAAATCAACATCATCATTTTCCAAATCTTTCTTGTTAACTATAGTATATCCATCATTAAATAAAGGTAACTTATATAATATGCCTTTTTCAATAAGTAATATGAATATTATTCCCCAGAACAAAATATTAAATAGAAATAAGAGTATCCAATTCATTATAATCACAAACTTGTTAAGTTGTCATATGTTTTTTCAAATACATATCCTTCAATCTTGTCTCTAACCCAGCCCATAAGTCCATTTCTAATTTCATCCATTGTCGTTAAAAAGTTTCTAATCTCCTGTGATGTTTCCAACTCACTAATTTTGAATAATTCTTCACCAGTAACTTTAAGAAATGCATTCTTTACAACAACAGTAGCTACACCAGTAATTGCTGGGTCAACAGCTAATATAGTAAGATCAATCTGAAAATTAAGAATATCTTCAGAAGTAGCATGTCCAGAGAATAATCCATGAGAATCAGCTAATATAAATATCCCAGAACCAATTAAAACACCTGCAGCAATCAATATTTCAGATTCAGGTGAAGTTACTCCTATTAGAATCGATACACCTGCTCCTGCTAAAAATCCACCCACAGCATTTTCTATTATTGCCCATCCACTATCTGAAGAGAATCCTATTAATGAATGAGAATTATTTAGCATATTATCATTACAATTATCTTCAAAACATTCCATAGTTGATGATTTTTTAATGTTTTTACTGTTGTTTTCTGTATCATTATATTCTATTAAAGGAGATGA
The DNA here is from genome assembly GCA_003266065.1 of Methanosphaera sp. rholeuAM130. Lineage (GTDB taxonomy): Archaea > Methanobacteriota > Methanobacteria > Methanobacteriales > Methanobacteriaceae > Methanosphaera. The sequence goes on along the minus strand of MUZY01000203.1, from coordinate 10,579 downwards.
TATTGCACCATTATAAATACAATTATCTAAAGAGATTATCGTCTCCACTATTCCTGTTTCTACATTAAATAATACATATATGTTCTCCAAATCTTCAGAACATATCTTTATTGTTTTCGTTTGATTGTTAATAATTCGGTATACTTTTGAGTTTTTATCTAAATTTAAAAACATTGTAGCAACGGTTCTTCCTAATTTTTCCTTTATTAAGTTTAATGATATCCTTGCTATTTCAGGTAATCTTGCCGTGGATTGCATATTAAACAAATATTTATTCGTAGCATTTCCCGTCGTTACTAATCCCATTTTCAAGTCATTATATTGTATATAGTTTACCCGATCATAGTTTATTCCTGTGATGATTAATGTTTCATCACTTCTAATGGCTGTTAGGTTATATACATATGTCAAGTAGTTTGCATATTGATCATATTGCCATAATGTCATTATTGCTGTGAGTATTGTTCTGTCTTGAGGTGTTATCCTAAATAAATCTAGGTTAGGGTCACGATTTTTAAAATAATTTATTGATTGGTTAACGTATTCTGTAGTCATCGCTTGATTTGTTAATAAATATGTTTGTAGTACATCATATTGTCCACATCCATATACTTCTTTTGGTTTAAATGTTAATGTTTCATTTTTAATAAACAGGTTTGAGTTTGTTTGGAATATGGTTTCTACTTGTTCCTTTTTAATTCGTTTTTTCTCTAATGTAATTGTAAATAATTTTAAATCATTTGAATATAATATTATATTCTCATATTTAGAAGTAAAAGATTTAAAGATAACATTAACATAATTTATTTCTCCGTACTCTTTTACCTTAAATTTAACACTTAAGATGTCTGATTTATGTATGATGCAACCTTCAACATTAGCAAAGTCTACAGTACTAGTTGTAACAGTATAATTAGAAAAACTTAAAAATATATAATTATTTAAATTAGAGTTATACATATGATATTTATATTCAGTATTTCCTACTGTAAAGAAAATATACTCATACTGAGTAATATTTGAAAAATTCACAGTATAATTATATCTCATAACAGTTTTAGACCCATTAATTGGATGATACTCGATTGTCTTGGAGTATTTAGTGTTATACTGTGTGTATATTTCTATTTTAGTATTGGTATCTGTTGTGTAGCTTCCGTAGTTGTTTAGTGTTTCTGTTGGTGCTTGTGTCTGGTTGTATTTTGTTATGTTAAATTTTCCTGGCTGATTGGATTGTATGATTATTTTCTGCTGTCCATTGCTCCAGATGTTACTTGCGTTTATTATGGTGATTGTTGGTCGCTCATCCGGGTGCTGTACTGGTGTGTAATTGAATACTTTTGATTTGTAAAGCTGAATATCATCCTGCGTGTAGTATTTTAGTCGTGTGTTTTTGTTTAGGTATATTTTATCATTGTTTTTGGCTGTTTTTACTGTTGAACTATTGTTTGGATTTGTACCGTCTGTTGTATAGTATACTGTGCAGTTTAGTTTGTTTATGCTGAATTGTATTCTTTGTTTGTTGTTTTCCAGTGTTGTCAGTGGTCTTATTGCCGTTATAGGTGGTGTGATTACCTTCGGTGGCTGGTAAAATGTTACAGTTGATGTGAATCCTTCGTTATCTATTAGTATTGCTCTTACCTGTGTTTTTATTGATATCATTACCTTTGTGTTGTTAGTCCATGTGTTACTGCTAGTATTCGGTATTGACCCGTTTCTTGTATAGTAGATTGTACCTGCCTTGTTTATTTTTACCGTTATGTTCTGATAGTTGTCCCGTACATCAGTAATGTTTTTAATTGTTACTACAGGTTTAACCGCATTCATACGATAACTATAGACGTTGCTGGTTATTGATCCGTATACTGATATAAATCGTAGGTCAGTATAGTTATTTATCTTTATGGGTGCATTATACTTGGTGCTGCTGGTTGTTGGCGTGCTGCCGTCAATTGTATAGTATATACTGGTTGTGGGTAAGGTATATGAAATGTATACTTCTTGTGCCTGATTAGTTATCGGCGTCTTGTATACAATGTATGGCGTTGAGCCTTCACTAAGCTTCATGGATAGAACTGCACCACATTCGCCGTTTTCTTTAACTGCAAAATACTTCAAAGTCTTACTCGTATCATAAACAAATGCCTTTGTGTATTTGGTACTGCCGGTTGTTGNNCAGTTGTTTACACCACTAAAAGTAGTATTATATGTGGTTGACGTGAGTTTGCTTAGAACTACCTTCACACTTAAAGCCGTGGTGGTGTTACTTACAATAGCACTAGTATCTCCACTTCCCTTAATATTATCAGGGTTATGACGGGCTGAATCTGTGGATTTATCATCTTCGATAAATTCTTCCTCCTCATCATCAATTGTCGTATCGTTTAATTCTATTATCTCGGAATTTTCATATCCATCCTCGAAATTATTATCAGGAATAATTTCATCATCATATAAATCTTCATCAATGTCCTGTTTTATATTATTATCATAACTTGCACTTGCAGTAGTGCTAATGTCTGCATTACTTGATTTGCTGACATCCATAGCACATACTACACTAATACAAGAGAGAATAATAAACAAAAACAAGATAATCTTCTTATAATTAATAAATATTAGCCTCCTATTTTATTCTTTTATTGATTAATTAATTATTAAAACAGTTAATTTGTTGTTAAATGTATAAATCAATTAAATATCTTCACATCTAAATCGATTAACAACACCAAACATTATGTCTTAAGTTATTAATAAACATAACTATTAAAATAAACAATGACACTTTAAAAAATTATGGGGGTTGTATTAATTTAGGGGGGTGTACTTTGCAAAAAAGTATTACTGCTTTTTCCTATCTAATAGGGATACCCGGTGAATCCTTTAATAGTTTTTTCTTAAAATATATGCCATTTACCATTATTTATTGAAGGAATAACTCTTTCTGAGAGCTTTAAATTTTTCGAAAAAATTTTTCAAAAATAAAATTAACCATAGCATAAAATAAAGATTCTGAGAGCTTATTTTAAAACAATATTTTTCAAATAAAATCAATATGGCATAAAATACCTGAATTAAACTTCAATAATAATTTCAAGAGTATATAACTTTATATATTACTTTTTACAAACATATATTTATGTGTAGCACGTCAAAAGAAAATACAATTAGTGAATTGTTAATAGGACAATGTAAATTTGTGAACGTCTTCGGTAACTTAGTATCTATGCCTTCTAAAATTGATAACCTTCTTATACTGCTTAATAAGGACTCTGTTAATGTTTATGCAACGTATTCAAATGATGAGATAATTGTAGAGAATATTAAACGTCAATGCCCTTATTGTAATAGACGAAAAATATATGTACATGAATGGAATGGAAGAACACTTCATTTTTATGATATCCAAAATGTAAGGGTTAAAGTACCAAGATATGAGTGTGCAAGATGTGGTCGAATATTTATGGCTGATTTAACATCAATTGTGGATAAATCAGCTAATTTTACCAATAATTTTAAAGAAGGCCTACTGAATAAATTTATAGAAACGGACATTGCTTTATTTCAAGCAAAATATGATATGGAAAGAAGATATAAACACGTTATATCACATCAATCAATCGAAAATTACATTTTAGAATTATCTAAAGAGTTAAAATATACTCCGTTAGCTTCCAGAGGTTATTTATTATTTGATGTTCAATGGATTAAACTGAAGAAAAAATGTAAATACCGTTTTGCATTATATGAGTTATACCAAGATTAAATCATAGCTGATAAAATATATGATCATGAAAATTCTGAAAATGTTGAAGTGTTCTTAAGAAAATACGCTAAGAATATAAGTGTCAAATGCATAACTACCGATTTAGATAAAAAATACAGGTCAATAATTACCAAATTAGGATTTAACCATCAATACTGTATGTTTTATACTAAAAAAACAATCAATACATCTATTGGAAGAAAAATAAAACGAATGAAAAAAAATACAAGAAAACAAGGGAAAATTATTGTAAAATATTTCTTCTATTGAGATTTAGAAAACTTATCAAAAAACATACGAACGATACAACCACCATAAAACAGAAATACACTAATTTAAAATATAAATTATATGAAATACTCGATAATGATGATTATAATTAATCATTTGAACTACTAACTACATTAATGTCAGAATTAAACGAGTATACAAGATAAATCAAAACATTCATCAAAAACAGATTACGAGACCAATTCAGAAACTTTAAATTATACACAAAAGAGCCAAAAATAGCCCCTACAAACAATAAAATCGAAATTTTTTCTCCAAAACAATGTCTAAGAAATATAAAAGAAAGTATAGAATAAACAAAGGAATATTAGCAAGAATACACTTAAATGAAGAAAGTATAATTGAAAAACCCCATCTCCCACAATTTTTTAAAGAGTCGCGATGTTGAACATGCAAAAATTATATATAATGAGTAACATCATATATTATAGTATTATTGTAAAAATAGTATAGTATTTAATACTTGTTTTTTAATCTGATTAAGTCATTAGATGAATAATGCTCTTGAATTTTCTTATAAAATATGAGCATTACGAGTTTATTTAATTATGCTATTCATTTAAAAAGTTAACTTAAAATAATAAACATGTACATGTAATATAAAAAAAATGAGGTGAATAAACATGGCAATTTGGCAAGGTAGTTCATTAAGAAAACCTACTGGTGCAAGATCCAGAAGAAACAGAAATAAAAGAAATGCTGAATTCGGTAGAGTGGCAGCAGAAACAAGAATCGGAGACGAAGTTAAAAAAGAAATAGTTGTAAGAGGAAACGGTAAAAAAATCAGAGCAACTGTTGCTAACAAAATCAACGTAATAGATCCTAAAGATAACTCCAGCAAAAGCGTTGAAATAAAAACTGTACTCGATAATAGTGCAAACAGCCACTTTGTAAGAAGGAACATCGTTACAAAAGGTGCTATTGTAGAAACTGAACTTGGCCAGGTAAGAATTACTTCAAGACCGGGACAAAATGGAATAGTTAACGGCGTATTAATCGAATGAGCATTCCGAAAAAAATCGAAGAACAGGTAACGGAGCTTCTTAGCTCCATTAACCAAAACCTTCCAGAGGATATGGAGTTAGAACTGGAAGGTTACTACGATAGAGGTTTCTTCGTAACCAAAAAAAGATATGCCCTTATTGAAGATGGCACTATCGTCGTTAAAGGTCTGGAACTTGTTCGTCGTGACTGGGCACCCGTTGCCAAGAACACGCAACATGACGTTCTTGAGGCCATTTTGAAAGATGCATCACCACAGAAAGCTAAGAAGATAGTGAAAGATGTTATCAATCGGCTAAACAGTGGAAAAGTAGATGTATCTGATCTTATTATACACACTAAGCTTACTAAAAAACCGGAAAACTATAAGCAGATAGCTCCGCATGTTATCGCTGCCGAGAAACTTAGGATGAACGGCATAAAGGTAACCAGCGGTTCGATTATTCAGTATGTTATAACCAAAGGCAATGAACCTATCAGTAAGCGTGCACAGCCAATTGAACTTATGAATAATCAGGAATATGATCCCGAGTATTATATTGAACACCAAGTTTTACCTGCAACATTAAGAATATTGGAAGCTATTGGTTATTCTGAAGAACAAATCATGAATAATGAAAAACAAACCAGCTTAGATAGTTTCTTTTAAAAATTACTCTTTTTTTTCAAATTTTAAAATTAGTGGAATTTCACTTTTATCGTTGTTATATAATTTACGCACAAAAGTAGCTCTTTTTTAAACAGCATATGCTCCAGACAAATATTAACAAATCGCCAACAAAAAATAGAAATGGGAGAATATCGTTTTTAAGTGCGTGATTTATATCTACAGATAATTTCCACGCATAATAATCAGTATTACCAGTACAATACCCAGCACTGCACTGAATAAAAATCCGATAAATCCCAGAATCGGATAGCCGAATAAACTCAAACTACTTTCAGTAATCATAATCAACGATGAACCTACAAGCAATGCGGCGATTATAATTGCAAGCACCAGTTCATTAACTATTCTTGATACCAATCCAATAATAGTTTGAAAGTCTTCATAATCCAGAGACAGCTTGACGTTTCCATCCTCAAATACCTCAAATATATTGTTTAAAGATACGGGCAACTTTTTAACCATGTTCTCAGCATCAACATATGTTTCAGTTGTTTTTGCTATTAATCTTCCGGGCTTGAAGTTTTGACCGACCATCCGTAGAGCGTATGGCCGTATGATATCGGTAGTATTGAAATCCGGACATAACTGTTTTCCAACATCATTAACCATACTCAATGCCCTTACAAGCATCATGATATCACGTGGGATTACAATCTCATACTTATTTAAAAGACCGTCTTCAAGTATCCCCCTCATTATGGCAGACAGGTCATTGAATTCCATTCCATAATATCTGTCCAGAATATCAATTATTTCATATTCCACCTCTTTGAGATTGGAATCGTCCTTCACGATTCCCATATAAAATAACTGTTTTGAAATCAGCCTCGCATCACCCTGGGACAGGAATACGAATAGTTTAGCAATGTCTTCCTTCAGGTCATCGTTCAAGTGTCCTACCATACCAAAATCTACAAATGCCAGACGGTTATCTTCCAGCACAAAGATATTTCCCGGATGGGGGTCGGCATGGAAAAATCCGTGAACCAGTATCTGTTTGATAAATGAATCCACCCCAACAGTTGCTATCTTTTCCTTATCGTATTCATCGTCGGGAGCTGCTATTACCTTGTTTAGACTTACGCCTTCCAGATATTCCATGGTCAGTACACGTTTTGTAGTGTAATCAAGATATACCTCCGGAACATATACCTCATCATCCTTCAGCAAAGCCCCCAGATGAAGCATGTTCATAGCTTCAAACGTATAATCCAATTCCTTATGCATATCCCGTTGAAATACGTCGATCAATCCGGGAATGTTATATGGAGTTAATGCACCGATATTCTTGTCAATCTTATCGGCCAATACGTGCATTATCTGCAAATCGCTCTTAACCTTTTCCTCTATATCCTTATGCTGCACCTTTACTGCGACAAACTTATTGTTTAAATAAGCGGTATGTACCTGTCCAATACTTGCGGAGGCTATTGGTTCTTTTGAAAATTCCTCAAAGACTTCATCTATAGGCTGACCCAGTTCGGCTTCCACTATCTCCTTTACATGTTCATACTCGGTTATCGTATTTTCTTCCTGCAACTTTGATAATTCATCGGCCAAATCAAAACCTATCAGGTTAGGATATGTACTCAGTGTTTGTCCCAGCTTAATGAAGGTGGTTCCCAATTCCTGAAGTACCATTCTGATACGGACATTAGTATCCTCACTCATATCATCATGGATATCTCTATTCCTAAGTATTATATTATAATTCAATCCCATTCTACTTACAAGTACATTAAATCCATATTTAATAAGAACACGTGCTATTTCATTCATTCGAACGATATTTTTACGTTGAGTTGAGAATACCATATTATCCGCTCGTTAAATTATTAAAAAAAATATTAAAAGGAAAGGTGAAGAGTCTATATGCTTACATTAAGTTCTGATATAAAAATGTTCCAACAACTATTGCAATTATTATTATCAATAGAATAATCAATACCGTGACCAGTTTGCTGGTGAAATTGTTTACATTTTCCTGTATATCATAATCGAATTCTTCTAATTCGTCATGGGAAACATTCAATTTGGATTCCATTTCCTCATCAAATGTATCATCATAGATATCATCATAGGCATCATATTCTTTTTTAGATAATGCACTTGATATGGAACTTTTTATTTTTGAAGTTGAATCTGATTTTGTTTTTGATGCCATAGCAGCTGCAGGAGTATCCGGAATAATTTCATCAGATTCTTCCTCCGGTGAATCAATTGTTCTTTCCTCTGTCAAATCATCCTCAATCAATTCAACGGATTCTTTTGTTTCAGGAGCTGTTAAAATCACGTCTTCATTTTCCAGTGATATTTCATCTTCCAAATTCTCTTCTTCACTGACATCGTCAACATACTCTTCCTCGATGACTTCCTCCTCAAACTCTTCCTCGAGGACTTCCTCATCAATAGTTTCATCTTCAATGATTTCCTGAGATTCTTCATCAACAACAGTCTCTTGTGCGGTCACATCCTGAACTTCTTCATCAACGACTGCTTCTGTTTCGGAAACGTCTTCGGCTGCATCGCCTTCAAGGATGATTTCATCATCCTCTTCATCGTCAATTATGATTTCATCATCTGCAGCGGATTCTTCAACCAGGTCTGAAACAATTTCATCTTCACCTTCATCAAGGAGTATCGGTTCATCAAATACTATATCTTCAACTACCACGTCGTCGGTAATTAAGTCATCCACCAACAGTTCATCTTCATCCAATATGATTGTCTCTTCTTCATCAAATGCGACCGTTTCATCTTCCAAATCAACATCATCGACGGCGACACTTTGTGTTTCTTCCACATCTACCGTTTCTGTATCTTCTGACTGTTGGGAGTCATAACTTTCATCTTCAACCACTTGGGCATCATCACTTAAGAGTACTTCGTCATCCGGTGCTTCTTCCCAAACGACATCTTCAGCTACAACCTCTTCATCCAAGTCCAGCAATTCATCTTCAGCTACAACCTCTTCATCCAAGTCCAGCAATTCATCTTCAGCTACAACTTCTTCAACTTTATTTTCTGTTTCAACTACTTGCTCAGCTTTCTTTTCAACAGGAGTTCCACAGTTAAAACAAAAATTATCTTTATCCTCTAATTCTGTCCCACATTTTTTACAAAACATTTTTATACTCCGATTGTTTAATTTGAATAAAAAAATTAAGTTAAATAATTCGAGTAATTATATTCTCTTATATTTACTAGATTTTTATTTAGGATAATAATCTTATCTATTATGTTTAAGTATATTTTTTATATTATATAAAATAGACTATTTTAGGAAATTTTTTAAAAAGGGACTGATTTGATTCATGGAAAAAAAGTACTTGTCAAATATCTTCAATGAAGATAAAATTAACTAAAAGTGGTTTAAAATAACATTAATAAAATATATGCAATCATACATATAATAACAAAATTATAATCCATTTATTTTAAAAAAAATAGTTTTTAAGGGTAGTTATATACTGCCAATTACCCTTAGTGATTTGACGTATATTGGTGGAATTATGCAAGACCCCAACTGACGGGTTTTGTTGCTTGCCGCCGAGGATTCTTTCATAATATCGAATATGTTTCCCGAGAGCATTGCCTTTTTAATAGGGGTGGTTACTTCCCCGTTTTTGATTTCAAATGCATTTCTTGCCTCTACCGAAAAGTCACCGGTTATAGGATTGGCGGTATGTGCACCCATAACATTGTCCACCATGATTCCATTGGTTATGTCACTGACCGTATTCAAATCACTGAATTCCAGTTTGAGATTGGAAAATCCTATTGACGGCACTGACGTATAACCGCTTCTGACAGCATTTGCAGTTGACTTTACATCTTCTTCTTCCTTATTTGCATGATATATATCATATATGAAGCTTTTTAGAATTCCATCCTCAATCAGTACCGTTTTTTCGGATGGCATTGCCTCATCATCACATATTGAAGAACATAAAGCACCAGGTATCGTTCCATCATCAATCAGGGTGAAATTTTCAGATGCCACCTTTTCGTTCAGCTTATCCTTAAAGCAGGATCTCCCCCTTTGCTTATTTTCACTATTCAATGCTGAAAAAAAGGTTGAAAGTAGGGATCTTGCGGCATTGCAGTCAAGTATCACCTCACTATCACGTGTAGTGGTAGCCTGTGCACCTCTTGAGTTAAGTGCCAATGTCGTTGCCTTATCTACAAGCATCTGTGAATCCACATTATATTCATGGCCTGCATCAAAATAGTATGCACTTGATACGACCGCACCATCGGCTACATTTACTTCAATTGAAGATGCGCATGATGTCGTTGACTCGGACACGTTAACTCCGTTTGAATTGACTATGGTTACAGTACCCTTTGCTACTCCTATTCCCCCGGATGTAGGATTGCACTTTCTTTCCTTTACCAAATCGATGAGGTTGTTTGAGAATTCTATTGCATCCCTTAATTGAAAGTCCTCCAATTTCTTATCGTAGAGCCCATTCACCTTCTTATATTCATGATTGTTTTCCACCATTGAAATGTTTTCGTCGGGGGCATTGAGCGTGGCGTTCATGATTGCCTGATTTGCCGTGACGTCTATCCTGTCGAGATTTGTCGTATATGCAAATCCCTGCCTGTTATCCTTGATTACTCTTATTCCAACCCCTTTTATGTTCTCTTGCTTAGCGGTGTTTACCTTGTCATTCAATATTTCAACATCTGTCGATTCCTCTTCTTCGATATATAATTCTGCACAATCCACCTTATTCGTCAAAGCGTCAATAATTGCATCAATATTCATCATATCAACCTGATTAATCATCCATTTTAGAGTATCTGTATGCGATGTTACATGTTCCTTCCTTACTTACCATGCA
>MUZY01000248.1:2848-3051 GCA_003266065.1 Methanosphaera sp. rholeuAM130 | reverse complement strand
CTAATTTATCCATGAGTACTCTTGTAGATTTTTCTACTCCTGGGTATCTGTTATTCATTATACATCCTAAGAAATAAGCATATGCCATATTATATCCTCCCTAATTATAATATTTATTCTTTGAGGTCACCACTAGCCCAGTCGTAACCGATAAGTTCATCAAATCCTGTTGATTTGATTAAAGTTTGTACTTCTTCTAATGC
>MUZY01000248.1:0-2698 GCA_003266065.1 Methanosphaera sp. rholeuAM130 | reverse complement strand
AGGACATCTTTCTTGACATTCGTAACAAGTTGTACACATCCAAATTGCATCATCAGTAATAATGTCTTCTTTTAAGCCCATTAATGCTTTTCTTACTAATCTTCTGATCATGTAAGGAGTTCTTCTTCCTGAAGGACATGCTCCTGAACATGTACCACATTGGTAACATACTGCTAAACTTTCAGATCCGTTTTCCATTATAAGATCTTTAAATGTTGGATCTACATTTTCTTCTGTAATTAAATAATCACTTTCATTTAATAATGTCATTTTTTCACTCCATTGATAAAAATACACAATATAAATTAAACTTTATAATTGCTAAAAAACCTATAAATCTGTTATTCGAAAATAACGCATAAGATAATGATGCTATCCACATCAACTTTTGTCAAATTTTTAAACTAATTAACTTGTAGAAATTTAAAGCAATACCGTAATAAATTTCTATTAATAGTTCTTTTGAAATTAGTATATAAAGCTATCAAAAAATGAAAGTTGTGTAATCAAAATGCTAACACAAATATTGGTGAAAAATATAAAAAAAATAAAATCGAAAAATAATAACAACAAGATTAGTTGGAGACAAAAATCAATGATTAAAATAAAATCCCATGACGGACCGGCAAGACTCGGTCAACTTGACGATACGATAACGCCAACTGTAATAGATTATAAAAGCGTCAAAAAGGCAGAATGCGTGAAGATGCCATATAAAATACAAGAGGAAATAGCGGAAGAATACGTAAAACAAACAATCGAACTGGCAAAAAATGAAGAAAACAAGGACAAATACGCAGTTATACAGGGAGCCCAGTACACAGACCTTAGGGTAAAGTGTGCAAAAGAACTTGAAAAGGATGGCTACACGAAACTGATATTTGCAAACAGCGACGAACTCTTAAGAAATCCAAAAGAACTGCTGGACATAATAATTGCATGCAGGGAAAATTTAAATGCGACTACTGCATTATACTTCCCATTTGCACCGACACAAATGCTTGCAATATTGACATACATAGGAATTGACATTTTCGACAACAGCAGAGCAATATATGAATCACAAAACAACAACCTAATGACAACCACGAATGTATACCCATATGAAAACTACCGAATTGCAGAGGATATACTGGAAGAAAACATCAATCAACTGAACTTTGCAATAAAAGAGATACAGGAAAACATAAAAAACAAAACTTTGAGAAACCTAACGGAACAAAAGGCAGCGACAAGTCCCGAAGCCATGACCCTGCACAGATTACTTGACAAAAATCATGGCGATTATCTGCTGAAATATACGCAATTATACTAAAAATAGACTAACCTTCCAAACTATTTTTAAAATACAAATGAAAAAATAGACAGAAAAATGGGCGATAAAATCAAAAAAAATATTTAAAAAAAATAAAGAAATTTATAACTCAGTGTCCTCTGCAGCCGCTATAATCCTATTATAAGTACGACGAGCATCCGTGCCATCATAACCCACATACAAGTGACACTGAGTGTTATCATTTTTGGTACAAATAACTTCATAAAATGACGTTCTTTCATCACGAATAAATTGAATATCCTTATACATCTCATGCTTAATATGTGTACCCTTAATCAAAGTTATATTATCATTATCCGCATAATTCATTTAAACACTTCACTAATCATTAATTATAATAAATTAATTATCTCACCATCTTTCAAAAATATATATAATAATATGAAATACCTCATTTATAAATATTATCATAAGAACTTTTCAAGTAATTTTTCAGGTATGTCCGCTAAAGTGATTAATGCTTCAGCCTCGACAAAATGTAAATTACCGGGGACAATCATACAATGAAGTGGACTGCCAAAGTCATAGCCTGCAACATCACATACCCGTCCACCCTTAACGACTGGATTATCACTGCCAGCTTGAGCAATACCTATTACAATAGTATCATCAGCGAATACTCCCTCATTACGATCAGATTCAACCTTTGACAAATAATCAATTGCCTCGTTGATGGTCATGAAACGATTTTTATGAGCCTGAATATCAAGTAAAACCAAAGTATGAAGACCCATATCCAAATTGGATTTTATAGCATCATAAGGTGAATGTGGGAAAAAGTTTTCATCCGGAAATGGAACCGTAGTGGTCTTGCCGAATTTATATGCCTGAAGACCACTTAACCCCGGAGCTGCAGAAAAGATACTGCTGCCATGAATTATGCGTGTATCAATACCCTTACTTTTAGCCTCGACATATAACTCTGTATGGGTAGTGGCCATCAATGGATCACCTGCAACGACAAACGCAACATCCTTACTCATGGCTTCTTCCAAAACGATATTTTTATCCTCTACATCCTCACGCTTTAACTTGACAAATGGAACATCAACCTTACTGATTAAATTATCAATATTACCGCCCATCAATTTGGCGGTATAAAACTCGGCATAAATAACATCAACATTACTTAAAGCGTTAAATCCCTTAATTGAAATATCATCTTCACTAAATAGGCCTAAACCAATAAAATATAACAAAAAGATTCACCTCAAAAAATATTTTAAAACTCTAAATAATTATATGGAAATAATAGTAAAAAAAAGTATTGTAAAAAAATATTGAATTATTTCAAATAAATGAAAGTAAAGTTGATACAAAGATCAACTTCAAAAAATAAGAATCACGAATCTACTACAAAAA
>MUZY01000034.1 GCA_003266065.1 Methanosphaera sp. rholeuAM130 | reverse complement strand
AATATAATTATGTCAAGTACTCTAAGTATAAAAAAATGAAAATTGATGGGGGTTATGTGATTGGAATTTTATCCATATCTCTAATTCTTTATTTTAATATTGTTTTTTTCCGTCCAGTATCATCATTTTATCTTTATTTGGTAGGATTTCTACTTCTCTGACAGAATCGTTCCACTCGGAGGGTTCAACTTCTTCCAGTGATATGCATAATGCTTCAGGTGGACATCCCCAGTATTTTAGAAATGTTTCATTAATCTCTTCAACGACTTTCTTTTTCGTTTCTTCATCTTTAGGATATGCTTTGATTCTGATATATGGCATTGCATCACTTCCCTATTTTTATGGTTATTGCTATATTTTTCAATATCTATAAATGTATCTGTTTAGTATATTCATGTGATTCCCATATTTTTTTTAGTATAGGGGACTGATGATTATTTGACTATTGGATATATCGTTTATTCATTCTTTATTGATTTGCTTTAAATGATTTTTGCAATAGCATGTGTGAATCTTTATATACTATATATTTCAAATTATATATTATACCCATAGGGGTATAGGTATAATAATATCTTAAGGTGATATCATGACATATATGCACAAAAAGATCGTCTTCATTAATGAAAATAACGATGACAAGTATACGTATATCAAACCAAACGTAATATACACGACAAAAAAAGACATAAATAAACGTCTTAATCATAAAATAGAATAAAAGGATTAACTTGTCAATAATAAATCTTCATTTTCTAATTTTTCCCACAGTTCATGTCCATAAGTCGGTAATAAACATGGCACTGGCATCATCAGCCTTTTTAAACCCACAATGTTCATAGAACTCAACTTCATCATTATAACTGACCACAACAATTCGCAGATAATCCACATAATGCTCTTTTATTTTACTTACAAGCGTTTCACCGATACCCATACCATGATAATCAGGTTTTACAAGTAGATAATGAACGTAGGCAGTCATTATTCCATCATCCATTGCACAAATTAACCCCACAAGCTCGTCATCATTCCACGCAGTAATCACGCTTTCAAAATTTTTCATGGCAACGACAAGCTTCTCTGGAAAATGACCCGAAGACCAACCGACGGATAAAAATAATTCCTCCAACTCTTCTTTGCTAAATTCATGCGTATCTTTGTAAACTATATTCATATAAATCAATCCCTATTAAATTAATGTATTTAAGCTTGATACAATTTAACATATTATATTAATTATATTTATCATTCTTTAACGTGCAATATCATTAAGAACTCTTTCTAATCCTTTTTCAAAGCAATCAAATCTGAATCCTCATATTTATGTGATCCTTTAAGATTTTTCTTATAGTTCCAGCATTTAACGGCATCCTTAAAAGATTTATCCTCATTTGACTTGAAAAAATCGCGGATATATTGATTATATTGGAATTGGCTATCTATGTTGGATGAATTCTTTTTCAAATTGCCACTGATATCATGATATGCAATAATGGCATCTCTGAATGTTTTATCAGGATTATTCTTTAACCATTTCTGAAATGCAACTTTAAATTTGAAAGAAGAACCGATTTTTTCTTCAAAAAACAGTCTAACCTTTTGTGAACAGACAAAATCTTCACCAATAAACGAATCCATTGTAATATGTGGGTTTTCATTGTTTTTTGGAACATGTTTGATATTATCAAGTTTTACTCCACTTTCCAAATAACATATAATTCTTTCTTCAAGTTCTTTTTTACTGCCACCTAATTTCAATCCTTCACTTCTGCAGAAGTCTACCAGATCTTTTTTCAGAAAATAGTACTCCCTGAATTCATCAACGGTCAGGTTTTTGTTCAATTTGGAATTCATCTATTGTTCACATAACCTTGTTTCTATAGTCTATAGTATAATTATTATATGATTTATATATTTCTTCAAAAGAAATCATAGAAAAATATATATTTTTTATCTAAAATATTATAAATTATATGATTTGGATAACAAAGGGATTTCTTGGAAATTAACTAATTGTCTGTTATTTAATTTAATAAAGATTGGATTTAATATCAAGATTTTTTTTATTTGTTGTGAAGTGATTTGAAATGATATTGGAAGTAATTGGTGCAATAGTCATTTTCGTAGAGATATTGATGCTAATTGGCGATTATCTGCCGGATGATTATAACTGTTGTATGGTACCCATAATAATTTTTGCAATGTTCGGTTATCTTATATTCAACAACGGCGTCAGACTGGCTATGGTAATAATTCTTACATTAATAACGTTCTATGCTTTATCAAAAAGCGAGGATAATAACCCAACGGATACTGCAGATAATTACAGCTATAACTATCCAACAAATACTAATAGCAATAACAATTATCCAAACAATAACAACTACAACAACAACTATTATGATCAGATAGTGAATGAGTATAGTCCTAAGGAGAAGATTAAGCTGCCAAATAAGCCTGTACCTACACCTAAAAATCCGTATCAAGAAAAACCAAAGCCGACTAAAAAGTATCCATACAGGGGCAAAAAGATTAATGTCAATACTGCGGATATCAGTCAACTAAAGAAAATACCTCATGTAGGAGAAAATCGTGCAAAGATAATAATCTCCTATAGAAGCAATAATAAGATTGAATCATTATCAGAATTAACACAGTTAATCAGTTTGGCAAGAAGTGAAAGTCGTGATATTGAAGATTGCGTAATATTCGATGAGCCTATAAATAACCAGCCAAGCGATACTGAAGAGTCATTGAATCAGATATTGAATGAAATACGAAATGAAAGAAATCAACTGAAGAAAGAAAGAGACGAATTTAATAAGAGAATAGATGAAAAATTAAACGTTGAAAAAGATGATGCGAACAAAGAAAGCGATGAAGTAAACACTAAAGAAAAGAATAATACAAAGTTATCAGTAATCGATATCAATACGGCAACTGAAGATGAGCTTAAGAACTTGCCCGGAATCAATGTCATAAAGGCCAAGAAAATTATTCAGCTAAGAGAAAGCGGTATCTATATCAAATCCCTTGATGATTTGCAGGATAAATTGAATCTCAAGGACTATGAAATAGAACAGATTAAAGCA
>MUZY01000216.1:3421-3762 GCA_003266065.1 Methanosphaera sp. rholeuAM130 | reverse complement strand
GCAACCTGCAGGAAATCATATCCAGGGGAGCGGATCTGATTGTATTGGGTTCAAAGGATGACAAGAAGATAGATTCAATTGAGGATAAATTATTGTTCAACCCAGAAATTGACGAAATACTATCACCACTTCTGTATATAATAGACCTTCAGTTACTGGCATATCATATAAGTGTGTTGAAGGGAATAGATCCTGATAAACCTAAAAATCTGGCAAAATCCGTGACAGTTCAATAAATGGGTGATTAAAATGGTAGACAATCCAAAAGCAGCAATAATGATTATTGCAGTAATTTCAATACTGGCATTTGCTGTAGGATGTGTTGTGGGAAGCTTTCATGT
>MUZY01000216.1:0-3337 GCA_003266065.1 Methanosphaera sp. rholeuAM130 | reverse complement strand
GTCAAACAGCAGTGGAAATGGTAGTGGTGGTTATAATAGGAGTGGTAGTGGTAGTGATTCTACCAAAAAAACAGATACTGGAAGTTCTGGTTCAGGCAATAACAATAATAAAAAAAACACAACCAGCTAATCCTTAAACACAGGACATCATAACCTCATCCCATTCTATTTTTTTTAACAATCCAACAATATAATAAAACAAATAACCAATAGAGGAGTCAATCATGTATAAAACTATCATAACACCAAGTATTGGTGATACCGATGCACTCAGACACATCAACAGCAATGCACTGCCGATATGGTTTGAAACCGCCCGCAACCCCATATTTAAGATATTCAATCCCACGCTGGAATTAACCTACAAAAAATGGAATCTCAATATGGTTCACTGCGACTTCAATTACCTCAAACAGATATACTTCGGATATGACGTGGAAATTAGAACACACGTAACAAAAATCGGCAAAACTTCCGTAACGCTCACCCATGAGGCGTGGCAAAACGGAAAACTGCGTGCAAACGGCACGTGCACAATGTTATACTACGACTTTATAAAAGAATGCAGTGTGGTTATACCCGATGATATCAGAAAAAAGCTATACGAGCATTACATTACAAAAGAGGAATTGGAAAACAGAAACAGAAAAGAGATGAAAAAAAATAAGGAAGAAAATAGGGATTATGTAGAAAGCGATTAATCGATTTCAAAATCCCGTTCTACATCTGATTACCCATTATGAAGTTCACTATATCCTCACTGGACGATCTGTTTACAACGGAAAGGTAAGGGTCTTCTGACTTCTGTCTGACTACAAGTATATCCGATACGTTTCCCTCTGTAATGCTTATATCCTTCCCGAGTATTTTAAATCCGTTTATCGTAGCCATCTTTAGAATATCCCTTGCCGTTATCTTATTTTGATATGTTCCCCTCATGGCTTTCAAGGTGTATTCCATCTCCCTGAACATGTCGGGCTTATTGAACATGACATTGTCCGTACCTAATGCAACATCCAATCCCACCTCATTGTATACTGACACGGGTGGTATTCCGGTTGAGAGCATTCCGTTTGAACGTGGACATGCCACTATAAATGGGCTGTTTTCCACCAGCAGATCCAAGTCCTGAAGTACCGGTTGGGTTGCATGAACTATTGTTGTAAAGCCTGCACGCAATGCCCTTTCTATTTCCGTTTGATTAGTTAACTGTATTGATTTTTCCTGAAGGTCATAATATTCGGCCACATGTACCACTGCAAGCTTATCCTCATCATTGCATACCTGTGCTATCTGCATCATGATTTCCGAATCCACATCCTGAACTCCGCTTAATCCTACACCGTCACAGTATTGCAGGAGCTCTCTTGTAAGAAGTCTTGCCTCTTCAACAGTAGTATTCGGGTCGTAGTATTCATTGCACCTTCCGAGTATGCATGCGTTTATAGGCAGGTCATATACTGCCTTTTTGAGTAGTTTGACGCCGTGTATTCCTCCTTCCCGGAAGTCTATGAACGTAGATATTCCTGAGTAGAGCATTTCTTTTGCCTCTTGGTGCATGGCATCCACCAATTCCTTGTCAGATGCCTCATTCAGTCGCCTGTGTTTTAGTCCGTGTGGCGGTTTTACAAGTTNNGGCATCACTATACAATTTGTAGCATCAATTATTTCACCACTTTCATCGTGAGGTGATAGTTTAATGATACGTCCTTCATCGTTTATGATGACATTTGTTTTTACCGCCTGAAGATTGAAACCGCAAAGCACCAGACCGTTCTTTATAGTTATCATGTAAAATATCCTCCGCTAATTTTTTTAGTTAAAAGAATTGCAAGCTGTAGAAAAAATGTTTAAAAAAAAAGAAAAACGGGAGTTTAAATTTTAAAGCTATAATGCATATTCATTCAATGATTTGACGTTAAGCTCTCCATGGGAAGCTTCCTCAATTGCCTTAAGTACTGCATTGGCTCCTGCAATTGTAGTCACATATGGAATACCCAATTCAATGGCTAATCTTCTGATGATATATCCATCGTCTGCTGACTGTTTGCCCGATGGAGTGTTTATGACAAATGCAACTTCACCGTTAATCATGGCATCGCGAATATTCGGTGAACCCTGACTGACTTTTCTGATTACCTCTATATCAACATCAGGTACAGCTTCGGCAGTACCCTTGGTTGCAATTAAATCAAATCCCAATTCCTTGGCTTTGGAAGCTATGGAAGCTATTTTCGCTTTGTCCATATCGCGTACGCTCAGGAATATTTTTCCTTCCGTCGGCAGGTTCATGCTGGCAGACAATTGTGCCTTGTAATATGCAAGACCGAAGTTTTTATCAATTCCCATGGTTTCTCCGGTGGATTTCATTTCAGGACCCAATACTGAATCTGCATCAGGGATTTTGATAAATGGGAATACTGATTCCTTGACCGCTACATGTTCAATGTCAGAGTAGTTTACCAGATTAAAGTCAGAGAGTTTAGCTCCCAGCATTATCTTTGTAGCTATTTTTGCTATTGGTATTCCTATTGCCTTACTTACAAATGGAACCGTACGACTTGCCCTTGGATTTGCTTCAATGATGTATAGTTTTGCTTCGGGATCCATCTTGATGGCATATTGAATGTTTATTAAACCTATTACACCCAGTTTAAGTGCCAGTTTTCTGGTGTATTCCTCGACTTGAGCAATGATTTCCTCGGATACTGACTGCGGTGGAATTACACATGCAGAATCACCTGAGTGAATACCTGCTTCTTCGATGTGTTCCATTATACCACATACGTATACTTCTTCACCGTCACATAAGGCATCCACATCCAGTTCAATGGAGTCTTCCAGGAATTTGTCCACAAGAATAGGATGTTCTCTTGATACCCTTACTGCCTCTTTCATATATTCTTCCAGTTCATTGTCATCGTAAACTATTTCCATGGCACGTCCACCGAGAACGTATGACGGTCTTACAAGTACCGGAAAACCGATTGAATGGGCAGCGTCTCTTGCTTCATCGTATGAATTGGCTATACCGTAGTCTGCCTGAGGTATGCCCAATTCGTTGAGCACTTCGGTAAACTGCTGTCTGTCTTCTACCATGTCAATGCTTTCAAATGGAGTACCCAGTATAGTGACACCGGCATCGTTGAGGCTTTCGGCGAGGTTGATTGATGTCTGTCCACCGAACTGTACGATTACTCCTTCAGGTTTTTCCTGTTCAATTACGGCCAATACGTCCTCTTTGGTTAACGGTTCAAAATATAACTTATCTGAAATGTCATAATCGGTACTTACAGGTTCAGGGTTGTTATTAATCAGGATAGTTTCGATTCCATCT
>MUZY01000202.1 GCA_003266065.1 Methanosphaera sp. rholeuAM130 | reverse complement strand
GTTCCTTCCTTACTTACCATGCATGCACCAATCGGATGGAGCGGATTGCACTGGCCACGGAACAATCCGCAGTCTTCAGGTCTTGCCATACCCCTTAGTATAGGTCCGCAGATACATCCTTTCGGCACGTTCTCAGAATCGGGCAGATCCATGTCATATAATTTTCTCGCATTGTTATCGTCAAATTCCTTCTTGAGATCATATACGGAATTCGGAACTTCTGGAAAACCCCTCCATTCCTTACTGGTTACCCTGAATACCTGTTCCATTGCCTCTTGTGCTATTACGTTACCTTCATCACGTACTGCACGCTTATATTCATTCTGTATCCTAGGATTGTCTTCCTTTTTCTGCTTCAATATCAGGTAAATTGAATATAGAATATCCAATGGATTGAATCCCGCTACGGCTTGAGGTATTCCATAGTCTGTGGAGAGGTATTCGAACGGCTTCGTACCTATAATCGTACATACGTGTCCAGGTTCTATCAATGCGTCAAGCTTTACTTCATCATGTATCAAAAAGTCCAATGCCGGCGGAATTAATCTGTGGCTTGAGAGTACCGAGAAGTTTTCCGGAGGATTGTTCAACATCTCCGATGCCGTTGTCGGTGCCGTCGTTTCAAATCCGGCAGACATGAAGACCACATCATTGTCCAATTCATTGGCCAAATCGACCGCATTTCCTATACCGTATACGATTCTTACATCGGCGCCCTCAGCCTTGGCATCCGCCAGTGATTTTTCAGTACCCGGAACTCTCAGCATGTCCCCGAATATCGTTACCGTCACTCCCTGTTCGGCCAGTGCCACACATTCGTCTATTTCCTGTGCAGGCACTACGCATACCGGACAACCCGGTCCGGCAACAACTTCAACCTCGGGAGGCAACATTGAACGTATCCCATTGTACATTATGGTATGTTCGTGTGAACCACATACGTGCATGATTTTTATTGGCTGTTTTATTTCATTGATTTTCTTAATGATATCTTTGGTTAAATCTTTCAATTAAAAAACCCCTTTTATTCCTGTTATCAAATAATAATGATTATGGAATTATAAAGCAATTCACTTTTCTTCTATTATGAATTAATATATGCCAATTAAAATATTTATTATTATGGATGACTTACCGGTTTGGCAACATTCTTTCAATCGAAAAAAAATAATGTCCGGATAATCCATCAAAATCATGGATAAGATTAAATCTTTATATAATCAAATAGATAAATAGTAAAAGAAATTAATATGTGACTATCAATTAAGAGGTGTAAAGATGAATATTAGTGTTGTGGGATTAGGTGTTGAAGGTCAACAGGCTACATTGTCATTGCTGCAAAGGGGTCATAACGTATATTCATCAGACATCAATAGGAAAATTGACTTGACTCTGCTTAATGAAGGCATGTCAAAGGATTTCGAAAATAACCTGGATTTGGAAATTGGCAGCCATAACCTTGACAAGATATTCAAATCCGATGCGGTAGCCGTCAGTCCCAGCTTATTTGCCAAGCAGATATCCAAGGACATTATTGCCAGGGGCATATTCATATCAGACGTTCTTGAAAATCATAAGAACATCAAGACAATTGCCGTAACCGGAACTAACGGCAAAACCACCACCAGCCACATGATTTACAATATACTCTCAAACAATGGGCACAAGGTAGTTATCGGCGGAAACGGCGGCGGCGGTTTCAAGGGATATATCGATTTGATATTGGAGGCAAACAGCAACGACTATGAATATATGGTCATAGAGGTATGTGACATGACGCTCGAATTCTGCAGATACGTATTCGATATTGATCTGGTCATCGTCACAAACATCGGATATGATCATATGGATGTTCACGGATCCATCGAACATTACACCCAGGAAGTGATAGATTTTATTGACAACAGACCATGCATCCTTAATAAAAATGATGCAAATCTGCAGATAGTTGCAGACAATACTGAAAATGCAATATTCTTCGATGAATATCCGGAACCGATTAACCTATTTGGAAAGTTCAACTTGCAGAATGCCCACGCGGCATATCTGGCAGCCAAATATTTGGATGTCAATGAGACTATCATTAAACACTCCCTTAAAACATTTAAAACCGTTGAAGGACGTACTTTAAAATTAAACTATAATGGTAAAGAGATAGTAATCGGTAAAACGGATAACGTGGATGCACTTAAGGCTGTCTTGGATGAAGAACACTTCGATACACTGATTATCGGAACACCAAGAAAGAACGAAACGTGCAGATACAATATTTTGGATTACATCAGCAGATACAAGGCGGACAGACTCATAATATTCCCAGGTCTTGAAGATACGACATATGAGTATGTTGAATATTTGAATAAGCTGAATTATACAAGAGACGTTATGGTAATAAAGAACATCTGTGATGTAATCAGGTATTTGAACACACAGGAACTTGGAAAGATATTCATAGGGGGAAATGGGCAATACAAAATTACCGAGATTACCAATATATTGCTTAATGACGATTAAATAGACATCCCTTCTAATTTTTTTTATTTTAAAGTTTTTAAGTTATTTTTCAACTTCGCCCATGAAGAATTTAATGTGGGCATATTAATTTTATGCGATTTTTTAATACACAATATTTTAAAGAATAAACTACATATTAAAATATAATATGGAATACTGAATAAATAATTATTTTTATTGTAATCTTTATTGAAATACTTAAAAAAAGGGAGGATATAATAAAATATGGATAGACATAATCCTTACTTATTAATAGGAATATTAATCCTTTTGGCAATAACTTCTGGAGTTATGTGTACCCAACATGCTTCATCTACAGATTTAACCACACAGCAATTGATGAATAAAAATGGTTCAACTGTTGTAAGCGGAGATCAGGTCATAGACATATCAGAAATGCAAAAAGTACCTATATTTTCTGCACCGCAGAATTTAATCAGACCGCTTACAAGTGGAGATGTCGTTTCTGTACTTACCGCTCTGACTACGGGAACAATACCAAAGGATGTTGTAAACAACAGCAAGTATCTTACAAGCGACGGTAAAATATCTGATGATTTGCAGGGTCCAGGATACATAGTAACCGACGACAACGGTAAAATATCTGTAAAGGAAGCTGATTGCATCGTATGGGGTTACAAATTACCGTATACCTATGCCGTTAAAGATGGAGATTCGATTAAAGTTATTCAAAACAACAAAACCGTGAAAACTTTAAAAGAGTCTGAAATATCCAACGAAACGGTACCTACCGACTTTGTAAGTGCATCCAGTCTTAAGGAATGGTTTAAAACCGCACAAGATGGTAGCAATATGACCATAGACTATTATCTTGGTGGATTTAACGATAACCGTACTGGAGTATATGGTAAAGATAAGATTATACATGACTTCGGTGAAGAACCTTACAATTATATGAGAAATTATACGCCGGGTGCTCCCGTAATGGTCTATGATCATAACGCCAGCAAAGTAAATGTAAGCAGTGCTGTGAGCGTTGTCGAATACCTTCCGGAGTATCCTACGGAGATTCGTGCGGCAAATGCCAAAGAGTTCGCTAACGGATGGAACAACACGATCATTCCACCTCATGAATCTGCTCACGGTAAAGAAAATGTAACATTCACATCAATTGCCGAGGCTGAAGCGGCATCAGGAAGTGCTACTCATGGAGTATGTCCGCCGGGTAGATCACTTAGGGATGCTATACTTTCATTAGGTTATCCGTTACCTGTAGGTATGTCCGGAGCGGAGGAATCAATTCTTTATGAATATCGTCCGACCATTGACGTTCTTGTGACAAACGATGGGGATTATCCTATTCAAATAGTCATGTGGACTGAAGGTGAAAGTGGAGACACACACATCTACACCACAATCTATGAATTGAGGGATAATAACACGTATCCTGATACATCGAATTCAACAGAAGAGGAATGAATTCCT
The DNA here is from genome assembly GCA_003266065.1 of Methanosphaera sp. rholeuAM130. Lineage (GTDB taxonomy): Archaea > Methanobacteriota > Methanobacteria > Methanobacteriales > Methanobacteriaceae > Methanosphaera. The sequence continues at coordinate 8,404 of MUZY01000202.1, read as the reverse complement.
ATATAATCAATAATTCACCTCCAATCATTTTACTTTTTTTAAAATAAAAATATTTAAATCAATCCACTATCATAGAATTAATTAGAAGGGAGATATATGGATGCGATAATAACTGCCGCCGGAAAAAATTCCAGGATGGTTAACGATTTTAAAAGGATGAACAAGACCCCAACCCATAAATTGAAATTGAAAATGGACAACAGGGAAATATTAATCCATACCATAGACAACATTCAAAAATCCGATGTTGAGAATATAACGATAGTGCTGGGAAACTTTAGAGAAGAAATCCATAAACTGCTTGAAGATTATCATCTGACGGATAAGATTTCCATAAGATATAACCGGGACAACGACGTGGGATTATCACAAAGCATTGCCACAGCCCTTGAATGTTGCAGCGATAAGTATTATCTTTTTGCTGCAGGCGATCAGCCGACTGTCAGCCCGAATACAATCAACAGTATGATTGAAAAACTTGAAAGCTCACCGAATCCGGCCAATACCGTAAGTATCCTTGCACGCAGAAAGACCGGATGGCTTGATAGTGCAGAAGGACTGGGAATGCCGTTTTGCTGTTGTGGAAGTTTACTCTACAGATATCTTAAAAATGAAAACGATAACCTTAATCCCATTCTACGTAAAATGATAAAGGATAATGTTGAATTTTATGGAGTCAAAGCAAGAAATGACCTTGAACTTCTAAATATAAACTGTTATGAGGATTATCTGAAAATCAAGGAAGAATTTGAAAAGATTCAATGAATATCTTAAATGGATTTGAAATGCCGTGAAAGCAAATCGGCAACAAAAAATCAATAAGAATCATGGAGACAAATCCATGAAAAAAAACAGCAATGAAAAGAAAAAAAGAAAATCCAAAAAAATAAAATATTAAGGAAGAATACTATTTATCTTCCAGCATGGCCACCGCATCAGCATAGGTTAATCCGATAACCATTTCTTCATCCTTGATATCCGAGAATTTACGGGAACCGGTACATCCCAGACTCATGTTGGATTGACCTGACGTGTATGGATATGATACCGCATCTGCACATAATGAAGCTGTTCCGTTGAAATTTGCTTCAAATCGTTTTTTAAATGTTGTCTTATATATTTTAGCTATTTTTAAAGCTTCTACCGGTGTTGCATAAATGACAATAACATCTGGTACAAATTTCGCATCCTTCAATGGTGCATAACCTAATGCCTGTTTTACTGGAGGTATCTGTGGAAATGCGTCTACCTGTTTATCTGTAAAACCTAAGGCCAATGCACCGTTGGGACAGTTCATTTCATTTACGGTTGCATAGTATGATTTTCCTTCTGTTGATGATTCGAATGTCAATTGACAATGCCTTGCCTGACCGTCATATTTAGGCAGTTCGGCTTCTGCACAAGCTGCGTCATCATATACCTTTATTGCAACCGGTTCCTTTTTGATTCCTACTTGCTGGTTGAGCTTTTGTGATAATTCATTATTGTCCATTATTGTTACTTCCTAAAAATTTCTATTTTATATACTATCATTTAGAGGTGATAATTAATATCTTTTATCACTAAAACAGATATAACGGCGTTATAGCATTGTTGAAAAAATGGAATATTAAAAGCTGTGCAATTGCCAAAATAAATATAAAATAAGCATTATTTCAAAAGAAAAATTTAAAAAAAATAGTTGATGAAAAAGATATTGGGGAAGTGCTCAGTGTATGGCATCGGTTAATTCCTTGATTTTTTTATATGTATCTTCAGTTTCCTCAACGACAGTCCCGGTTATTATTATATCGGCACCGGCATCCCTTACACGACGAGCATCTTCGGCTGTTCTGATGCCCCCGCCAACTATGACCATCAGGTTAGTTAACTTTTTAACCTTCAATATGAAATCCAGGGGTATATGCGAATCGGCACCGGAACCCGCTTCAAGATAGATTACACGCATTCCGAAAAATTCGGCGGCCAATGCGTATGCCACTGCCAAATCCGATTTGTTGCGTGGAACCGGCTTTGCATCTCCAACCCATCCCACTGTACCTCCAGGTTCTACAATCAGATATCCCATAGGAATGGTTTCCAAGTTCATCTTTTTAATGGATGGTGCCGCCAGTGCCTGAGCACCCGTTATCCAATATGGATTTGTTGAATTCAATAAACTCATGAATAGAACGGCATCGGCATATTTGGATACTCCCGTTACGTTTCCCGGAAACAGTATGATAGGTATGTCCACATTTTCCTTAAGAGCCTTGGCCGTTAGGTTAAGTACTTCCTGATCGGTTATGGAACCTCCAAGCATTATTGCATCACTTTGTGCCTTTTGAGCGTCGACTGCCATTTGTACCGCTTCTTCTGGTGATTGTTCATCCGGATCAATTAATGTCATGTGTATTTTATGATTTTTCAACGTGTCGTTTAAATATTTCTCAACATTCATAATTACCTGCTCACTAAAAATGATTGTACTTATTATTATATTATATTTCTTACTTTTAAAATATTAATCGATTGGGAAAAAATATTGGGAAAACATGTTATAACCAAAAGTTAAGTAAATATCCCCGAAATAATTCATTGTGGATAAAAATTGACATCAAATAAAAAGAATGAACCAGCACGGCAACCACAAATACTAAAAATAGTTTATAATTGTAAAAATTAAGATAAAAATCAAGTTTACTTATAAAAATTAAGATAAAGACTATGCATATCCCACAAAAAAGGATATAATAAAAAAAGTTTATAGAAAAGGAATAAGATTATCCTCTGTGTTCTTTTGCTTTGTATCTTAAACCTTTGTATCCACATTTTCTGCATGTTTTAGCAGAAGCTGGATTTCTTGCATTACATTTTAAACAAANNTTCTGCTTCTTCAAATTTTGCCATGACCTCATCCTCCTAAAAATTCATTTTGTACCTTTACAATTTCAGTACTTGTTTCTGCCTCACTATAGGCTTCTAATAAATGCTCATTAAGTTTTATGAAATGTGGTCCCCATTTAAACTGATTCATTAAATCACAAGCTTCTTTTTTATAACCTACTATGTACAATGTAGCACTTAAAGCTTCAGCTGTTGATAATATACAGGGTTTTCCATAATTGACTGGATTTGCCGCAACTAAAAATGGAAGCAATCTATGATTTTTCTTAGATTTGAAATTGAAGGAAGATTTTTTTAATTTCTTCCATGAACAATCCAAAGCTGACAATCCATATTTTGTAATTCTATCCTTATCCTCCAAAGATACTGCCTTATCCGCTTCGGCATCCAAAACTATTGCATTATAAGGTATTTTACGCATATTATGAGTTATTTCTACCTTATTCTGTTTTTCCAGTTTTACTGATGTGCATTTTTTCGGATCGCATTCTCTTGAGTGATAAATTACAATTTTCATCTTATTAAACCAATAATTTTTATCATGAGTAATTATTCCATGGATTTTATCTTAGAATAATTTATATTATTAGAATAGTATATATTATCTATTTACTTCAAACAATAAAAAGATTACTATTTGTCGGACGATTAATGTCAACATTTGACAGGTTGGATAATAACCCAACAAAACAACAAAAATATACGCCAATAAATATCTTTAAATATCTTTAAATAAAAAAAGTTATATTGATATTTTGAAAAAATGGAATTTTATATAAGGGATATCTAATGGACATGAACATATTCACACTCATAGGACAAATAGTGGTACTTGTAATTATCCTATTGGTCGCATTGTGTTTTATCACGACAATCCTTGGATTGTATCTTTTAAAAAAGGACAAACTGATTTTTCCCAAACTCTTGCTTTTTACACTGAACCTTACATATACCACGATAAAAAATGTATCACGGTTATTGCAGTTAGATGACCTCATGGTTGACAGAATCAGTATAGACTTAAGAAATAGGCTTAACAAACTGGAATTTGAAAATACGAAGGCGGAAGATGTGATAATAGTTTTACCACATTGTCTGCGTGACACTACATGTCCCGCAGTATTGGGCGAATCCGGTTTGGAATGCGTTAAGTGTGGAAAGTGTTCCATTGGCATCATTAAAAAAATCAGTGAACAAAAGAACATTGACGTCTATATCGTACCAGGATCGTCATTTATCAAAAACATCCTAAAGCAAAGAAAATTCAAAGCCGTCATAGGTGTTGCCTGTCCTTTAGATTTAAATTTGGCCATGACATCCCTGCATGATTTTACCCCCCAAGGAGTTTATCTGCTTACCGATGGATGCATCAACACCACCGTTGATGTGGAGGAGGTCATAGATTTGATAAACAAAACGCTACCTGCAACCAACTACAGCATTAATGACTTCAAAGAGGAGTAACTCACCATATCCTTTTTGGTGTTAATCTTCCTATCTTTTGAGCCCTTCGAATATACCTTTCTCTATTCAATACACGCTCCCGTTTATGTGCCGCGGTGTTTGAGAAAAAATACATTCTGGTCTGATCCGCCTTGTCTGCTATCCTATCATCAACAAACACGGTCCGTAATGCATCGATTTTTCCATCCTTCAACAGGTCTTCATAACTTGATCCGGTTACTATTAGGAAATTTACTTGCCTTAAACGATTCATGCTGCTTTCTGTATCATCATTCGTATATCTGAAACCCAGCGTGAATACGCGTGAGAAATAACCTACCAGTTTTGAAGGGGCATCCATCCAAAACAGCGGGAATATGAATGTCAGTACATTAGCATCATTGATTAATCGTTGCTGCTTTAAGACATCCCTTGACAAATCCAAAGAGGCGTTATTGGATTCCCTTTGATATTCCTTCCTTGTTATATCCGATTGGAAATGCTGTTTATACAAATCACTTATTGTATAAGGAATTTTATTGGAATTCAATCCCCTGATATATGCCTTTTTGATTTCGTTCGTAATGCTGTTACTATCGGGATGACAATAGACTATATGAACTTTAGTATTTTCACTCATGATACTATCTTTGTCATTGGTTCATATTACCATTAACTCAAATCCAAAAAATAATATTATTAAATAATAAGATACAAAGATTATAGTAATTAGCTTTTTAGGGGATTTATGTATATGAAGAAAATTGCAGTTGCCGTTAAAGAAACGGGAAAAAAAGTGGAACACTTTGGCATTTGTGAATATTTTATTGTATATAAGTATAATGAAGACGACTACAGCATAGAGTATGACAATATCATATTCTCATCAAAAGACCATAAAAGCAATACTGAAGAATGGGAAAAGTCTGCCAACTCAATAAAAAACTGTGATATTGTAATATGTGAAAAAATCGGTCCTATCGCTAAAGCTGAAGTTGAAATGATGGATATCAAGGTTATGCAGGAAGAAGGAATTGTCGAGGAGGTTCTTGATAAATTCATCCTCATTGAAAAGAACAAGGACAAAATTCGTTAAGAAAAAACATTTCCTTCAAATAACTTTTTTAATCATCCCATTGGCATTCACACGATTATCTTATCCGTTAAATCATTATCACCGAAATGATACTTTCTTATCATGAACAAATGAAGAAACTCATTAATTTAAATTTAATAGACCGAAATTAAAATGAATTTTAACAACTTTTGCTTAAATATTATTTATATAGAAAATAGAAATAAAATAACAGAATCATATTATGAAGAAATAAGTTTAATCTACGAATATGATGAAAACTTTATAACCACATTTCAAAATGGAGAATACTCAAATGAAAGTAGATAATAATTTAGAAAAATTATACAAAGCCATGTATGGTGAAGAATTTAACAGAACCCTGCTTACAGGTTCCACAAAAAAAGGATTTTCTACTTTTTCAATCCATAATATCGATGAATTAAAAACGATTGTAAACAAAACCACACTAGACGATGAAATTTACATAAGCTTCTACGACTTTGATACGGATGAAGATGTTACTCGATGGATGAAAACCGATCTCAATAAATTCATAAGTTCAGCCATAAAAAACTCATTGGTAATACGATTTAGGGAAAATTCTGAAATAATTAAGGAAGAAGTTAGAGAACTTAACGATATTCAAAAATTCATGTTTATCAGAAGAACAATTAACCTTGGATTTAATGAAAATATTGTAAATGAATGTAAAAAAACGTATGACTATATCCTTGAAAAATTAAACATCAAAGGATACAGCGTCTTTAACGGAATAAATGAATGTTCATTATATTTATTTTTCGACGAATATGAATTCGACAATCCGACCGAAACACTGTACTACTTCTACACATTCCTGGAAAAAACGTTGGATCTTAAGACAATAACATTTGCTGAAATTGAACCGTTTTCACAGATTATCACACTGATTGGAAGTCAAGACATGGATTCAAAGCTATACGTTAAACCATATGACATAAATTCCGAATATGAAGAAATAATAAAAAACAGTACCGATAAAACTACAAATTACATCCTACCGGACAAAACCCAGGACACCAAAAAAATAAATAAATTACTAAAGACCATAGACAGCGAAATCACCAACACCAAATCCCAAGGAAAAAGCCTCCTTGAAATAGATATTGATAAAATATAATATCTATGTTCCCTACTTTTTCTAACCACCATAAACGTCCGCCCCCTACATTTTCAAATCATCATAAACGTCCGACCCATACCTTTCAAAGCACAGCAAACATCCTCCATACCCATCTTCTAAAAGTGCCATAAACATCCACCATTAATCAACACATTTATATTATACTTAAAATATAATATAATAATAGAATATAGACTAGGCTTATAATAATTTATAATAGTTGAAGTATTATTATAAAAGGATATGACCCACGTCATGAGTATCTAAATCCTTTTATAAAAGACAAATGTCTTATTTATTATAATCCTGACGGATCTTTTCAAACTTAATAGACTTTAAATTATATTTGACAACAACAATAGTAAATTAAAGACCATCTAAGATGAGTAGAATCTTATTTTTTACTAAAAAACTTTTAAGCCGTAACGAATAGTTACAAAACATATAAAAATTAGCATACAAAGACAGTATGCCGTTAAAATTTCAATAAAACTAATAATAATTAATTAAAACAACAGGAGAGTATGATATAATGGCAAAAGCAAGAANNCTGGAGAGAAAAAGTATGGTATGAAGTATTGGCACCGGGAGAATTTGAAGAAGCAAGTCTTGGAACAAGTCCTGCAAAAGAACCTGAAATGCTGGTAGGTCGTAAAATAGAAACATCAATGCGTGAAATTACAGGAGATTTCAGCAGACAATACGTTAAACTATTCTTTGAAATAGACCACGTCAGTGGAGAAGTAGCTCACACAGTATTTAAAGGACACAAAGTAACAACAGATTACGTACGCAGTATGATTAGACGTGGAACCAGCCGTATCGACGCAATAACCGATGCAACCACAAAAGATGGTCAAAAACTAAACGTACACATGTTAGCAATTACCGTTAAAAGAGCAAAAGCTTCACAGCAAAGATACATAAGAGAAACCATGCAAAAAATGATCTTGGAAAATGCCGCTGAAAAAACTCTTGACGAACTGGTAAAAGAAATCATATCAGGTAAATTTGCATCCCAGATATACCACGAAGCCAAGAAGATTTACCCGCTCAAAAAGGTTGAAACAATCAAGACAAAAGTATTATGAATTTGATGTTAATATTACGGCGTGAAACGAAACATCAAATTTTTACTGACCCCCTTAAATCATTTTTTAATTTTCCCGCGAATTCCTTTTCAATAATATTCTTAAAATATATACTTGATAAAACACAAAATATTATAATATGATACAATTAATATTCCTTATAATTTGTGTAATACTCGGAATCATAGTATACTACAGCGGTGCACTTGATTTACTAGGCTCATCTTTTGTTACAATTATTGGAATATTTATTATTATAACCCGAGGTATTAACTGGTTAGCAATACTTCTACTATTTCTACTGTTAGGTACTGCATTTACAAGATTCAAATCAGACTATAAAAGACGTATAGGCTTAACCCATGAAAAACGTACCATAAAAAACGTTGTTTCCAATGGAATAATACCTGTAATCATGGCAATTCTTGGAAATTATGGTGGATTCATCGGATCAATAGCCACGGCAACTGCAGATACAATGGCAAGTGAAATAGGAGTACTGAGCAAACCAATATTAATTACAAGCCAAGAAAGAGTAAAACCTGGAACAGATGGAGGAGTATCAGTTCTTGGAACTGTAGCAGGATTAATTGGAGCTTTAATAATAGGAGTTTCAGCGTTCATTGTAAATGTATCCCCTGACATTACCCACAGTATATGCATAGCATTATTTGCCGGTATGGTAGGATGCTTTGCAGATAGTCTTTTAGGAGCAACATTAGAACGTAATGGACTTTTCAACAA
>MUZY01000223.1 GCA_003266065.1 Methanosphaera sp. rholeuAM130 | reverse complement strand
ATGCTTTTTTCCTCCAATTATATAAATATTATATTGTATTTTTGTATGTAGTCAACATACCAATTATTTTAGACTATAATTTTTTGAATAATTCATTTAATATGTGAACGTTGAAAAACACATATCCTCCTTGAGGGATTATTCTGTTTTTAGTTAATAGAAAGTGGATTTAATCCAATTATCTATAAATCATCTTTATTTCATAATTTAAATCTAACTTAAATTATTCTTTTACTTTTGTATATATTCTACTTGCTTTGAATGGTATAAATTCTGCACTGTCCCCTTCGTAGAAGTTTCCGAAGAATTCCACAAAGTGTAAACGAAGTGAGTGGATAAATGCTCCCATGGACTGGAATGCAATGTTGAACAAGTGTACTGCTAAGAATACTATAATACCAAGAACAATACCAACATAAGGTATCATACCGGTTAGCATTTCACATAAAAGGTTAGCAGTCATTGCTATACCACCAGTAGATAGACATAATGCCAGTAATCTTGAATAGGACAATACGTCTCCAATGAAACCGAATATGTCCATTACACCCATAGGTCCTGCACCATACAGTAATGCCAACAATGCTATTACAAAGACTACACCGGCTATTATGTATGATCCTGTTACAAGATATAGGACAATTGCCAGTTCAATTAAAACCCAACATAACTGTCCGCCACATAGCTCTTTGATTTTGCCTCTTTTAACATTGTCAATAATACCGAATAAGAATGCGATGTTTAAGTGTATTAAACCGATTATTATTGCGATAATCAAAATGTTTTCCGGATGTGCAAATGCATTTATATCGGGTATAACCGTAGGTAATGGAGCACTTGCATCTCCCATTATGAATCTAGGTACAAAGTCACCTATGAATCCACCGGTCAATAGACCCAAGAGGATTGTCCACAAACCACATTGAACTACTATTACTCCAAATGATTTGTATGTCTTACTGAATTTTCCCATTCCCTGATATAGAATAAATCCGACTATTGCCAATATGATTCCGTAGAATGCATCGGTTAAACAGTAACCGAAGAAAAATGGGAAACATAAAGCCATGATTATAGTAGGGTCTATATCTTTGTAGTTTGGTGTTGAGTACATGTTTACAAATAATTCGTATGGTTTAGCAAAACCAGGATTCATTTGTTTAA
>MUZY01000275.1 GCA_003266065.1 Methanosphaera sp. rholeuAM130 | reverse complement strand
GTTTTTTAGCCTTGAATTTAGGAAAACCATTATTTTCTTTGAAAAACTTATTAAATGCCTGAACTAAATCCCTGCATACCTGTTGTAGACTGGTGGATTCACCCTCTCTAAGAAAAGGAAATTCTTCTTTTAATTCGTTAAGTATTTTGTTGAATGTAGAAAGTGTTGGACGTGCATCCTTGGAGGATTTATATAATTTCTTATACATTTCTAATATTTTATTCCATGTAAAACGTGCATTACCTATATACTGATGAATCAATGGAATAATATCTTCAGTAGGGTATATGCGTATTTTCAATCCTTTGTTGACGGAACTCATTTTTTTTCCTCCGTTGTGGTAATATAATGCTCATTGTTATTGTTTCTAATACTTTTTCACCACCCTGTTGTTGTTGGTGATAAAAGTAACCTTGTTTTTCCAGAAATGCAGACTATCAAAAAGGATACGAATCGATAAGCTAACCTTCATCAGCAAAAAAACGATTCACACTCCTACATCATAAATACAACATCTAACATTAATTGAACACTATAATTAACTATAACATACAAAGTATATAAATGTTTCGATAAAACAGAAAAAAAATAAAAAAAATAACATGTAATAAATATAATAAATATACATAGTACTAAAAATATTATATAATAAAAAAATAATAGAGGGTGTGCGACAATTATTTTGCTATGTAAATTGTATATATTTTTATATTACATATTAAACATAATGTCAAGTTATATTTGATAATTATGAACATAGTTATAAGAAAATCTTGTTAAAAAACATCTAAACGGAATTGTTGCACGTTCTCTAATATAATAAAAAAATAATATAAGTATACTGCACTAGAGATATAAACCTATTTTGATAAAAGAAATATAATTTTTCAACCACATTTTCAACAACCACCTATTTTTTAATAATTCTTAATATTCTAATAGTATAGTGAGTATAATTTAATTATAAATATTGTATTTAATTTAAAATAAAAACAAGGTTTTATAAAATTTTGGTCAATTCTCTTAACTGTTTCTAAAGGTCGGTTAAAAGTCAGCATGATAATCCATTGACAAGGAAGCTGTTGATTTATTTTGAGAAT
>MUZY01000149.1:12058-17941 GCA_003266065.1 Methanosphaera sp. rholeuAM130 | reverse complement strand
ATTTGAATGTTTTCACATATACTTCTTATTATCGATTAATATGTTAATTAATCATAGTTCCTATTTTGTAGTGATGGCTTCTCTGAAGAACTTTGGAATCAGCCTGCGGTACATCTTGTTTCTAAGTATTGTCTGAATGTTCTTGTCCAGAATATAGGTATCGCAGTGATCGTTTTCGGCTCTCATTCCCCTACCGTATGCCTGCATCAACGTCATGATTGTCTTGTACGCATACCATTCGGGGTCGAGATTTTTTCTCTCGTTAATCTGCTTGTCGCCTAGGTATGGATAGGGTACCTTATAGATTACCTGAAATTCACACTTTTCATATGGCAGGTCTACCCCTTCACTCATGGATGGACTTACAAGCACATAGGGATTCTTCGATTTTTCGAATTCTCTCAGTATCTGTTCGCGGTTCTTGGAGTCATGCGAGAGTATTCTCTGTTCTCTAATATGTTCAATGATGTATTGCTGACACTTATAGCTGTTCGTGTGAACCAGTCCCTTCTCGTTGTAGTGCTTATCCATTATTTCCTTAAGTACGGGTATGGTTTTCGGTGCCGTATGCCATAGGGCTCTTTTGGACATTGGACCGACCAGTCTCATGTGTATCGGACGATACTCCTTTTTGAACGGGCTTTCGCTATGGATGTAGTATACCTCTTCGGGGTCTAAACCCAGCCATTTGCAGAAGAGATTCTTGTCCAGTATCGTCGCACTCATGAACAGTACCTTATCGGCGTATTGGAACAGGGTTTCTTTAGCGTATTTGTCTACCTTAAGCGGTTTGAAGGATACTGAACTTTCATCGGTTGACACCACCCAATCGGAGGGGTTTTTCTTGATGTTGGCGGTTATTTCCTTGATTTTTCTTTTGGTACGTTCAATACGGTCGCCTTTCTGTTTTGTAAGATTGTTTGTATTGATGGCATTGTATGAGTCAAATATCGCCTCCAAAAATGCAATCCAGTCCTTAATATCAGTGTAGGTCATCATCTCTCTAGGTATGACCTCCTGAATATCCTTTTGCAGCTGTTTGTTGTAGAGGTTCAATTCCAGTTTGTGCATTATCTTATCTTCAATGTTATGTGCTTCGTCGAGTATCATAAGATTTCTTTTCTGGAAGTGCTGAACGTAGTTGAATTCAAGGTATGCGTAGTCGTAGTTGAGTAGGGTTACGGGTTCTTCAATGGCTATTGCCTTCTGATTCCAGTATGGACATCTTTGACTTGAGTTAAAGGTAAAAGGTGTGTTGTAATAAGTTTCAGGATCATATTCGTTGATGTCTTTCTGGTTGTTTTTTTCAATTTTAATGCCGAATGGACATGTAAAGTCCATGCTTGTTCTCGTGGTTTGGCATGTTCCCTGGTCACATCTGTTTAGTGATCCGCTGTCCAGGCATGAGAAGTTATTCCTGCCTTTTACTTGTGGATATCCGAATTCCTCGGCATATTGGCGTTGCAGTTGCTTTGTCATTGTCAGGATATATGCCGGTTGGAGTATTTGACCCAGAGTGGCTGCTATTGCCGATTTGCCTGTACCCGTTCCGGCCTCCAGTATGATGTATTTCTTTCCGTTGTCGAATGCATTCAATATTTCTTCTATTAACTCCAGCTGGTTGTGTCTGGCCTCTTTAAATGGAAAGTTTTCTATTATCTCCTCATCGATTTGGGGGTGTTGTGCTTGCAGTTGTCTTTTTTCTTCGGCACTCGGTCTTTCTATCAATGTATGCCGCTGTTTTTTTTCATCGTCCGTTTTGGAGCATACACACTTGTTTTTTATCATTCCACACTTTGGGCAAAATATCGTATTCATAACTATAATATATGTTCTTCATCATTTTTTATGCTTTTGATTTGGTCGATTTATTATCCTTATTAAACATAGTTTTACATCTAATTCACGACTCTTTATTATTAACTTTAAAAATTATATATAGGGGTATCATTATACTAATAGTATAAAAGTACATTAAATATATAATAAACTTTACTTTACTTATTATGTTATTTTTTTAATTAAAAAAATTGTAAAAGGATGAAAAATATGGCAATAGGAAAATTATACGGAGTCGGTGTAGGTCCAGGAGATCCGGAGTTAGTAACGATAAAGGCGGCAAGAATCATTAAGGAAACAGACATTATATTCGCACCTAAATCACGAAACGGTAAGCCTAGCGTGGCATTGAATATCGTTCAGGGGATAATAGATGAAAGAGAACAGGAATGCGAAATACTTCAGCCGCTATTTCCAATGACCGAAGACAAGAAGGAATTGGATAAGTCATGGGATGAAGCTGCACAGATGCTATTTGAAAAATTGTCTAAGGGCTTGGATGCAGTATTCGTAACGTTGGGCGATCCTACAATATTCTCCACCTTCAGCTACGTGTCTAAAAGGTTACAGAAGATGGGAGTTGAAGTCGTATTGGTGCCTGGAATTGCGGCAATGACGGCTTGCAGTACAACCGCAGGTATTCAACTGACGGAACAGGACGACATTATGGTAGTGGTACCGCAGGTTGACGATAGGCTTCCAAAAATACTGCCATACGTGGATACGGTTGTTGCTATGAAAACCTCAAGACACTTGGACGTACTGGAGGAATGCATAAATAATGATCCTAGAGAAAAAGAAATAGTATCCGTACAAAACTGTACGATGAAGGATGAGAATATCGTCCACGGATTCGTAGACAATAAGAAGTATTTCTCCACCAGCATAATAAAGTTTAAGAAGGAATAGTCAGCCTATTCTTTCTGCTATTTTTTCACATATAAATTCCCAATTGAAGTTATCATAAACTATTTTTTGAATATCATATGGATTTTCAGCAATATTCTCCCAGTTTTGAATAGTACTTTCAAGGGCTTCTATAAGGGATACTTCGTCATGATTGACTATTTGTCCATAACCCGTTTCGTCTATGATGTCGGGGGATGCTCCAACATCCGTTGAAATGATGTAATTGGAGAAATATGCCGCCTCAAGCGTTGATATTCCGAAGCTTTCCGAGTTTGACGTGCAGCAGTAAATGCTGCTTTTGGCATATTCGTTTGCCAGAACTTCCCTGTCCGATACGTATCCTTTTAATATGATCTTATCCTTATATTCGGGGTTTTCATCAAACAGGGTATTTAAAAACTCTTTCATATCGTCTTCCACTTTGCCTATCAGTATCAGCTTCCAATCGATGGTGTCGGACTTAACGAATGCATTTATAAGCAGATCTATGGACTTGTTTTTCTTTTCTACGTATCCGACGTAGAGTACTCTTTTTTCCTTGTTGTCCAGACTGACGCCTGATTTTGTTATGCCGTTTGGGATATAAAGCAATTTATCCTCATTTATAAAGTCCTTCAGCAGATTATAGTTTCTTTTTGTTTCAATACTAATCAGGTCTATCTTGCCGAATAGTATTTTTGCATATAACCTTCTAAGTGACGGCAGAAATCCCTTTCTTTTAACGAGAAAATCGATAATCTCGTTATTGGCATCAAGTTTCAGGTATATTTTGCCCCTTTTATTTCCAAGCTTGTATGCACTGATGTAATGTGCCAGTAGGTTATACTTCAGATGATATAACTGAAGGACGTCGATATCTTTTGAATTCTCTTTCAAATATCGTGTAACATCCCTTTTTACATCATTCGTATTGTCTAGGTATTCGAGTTTGAAGTTATCTGATTTCAACTCGTTATCCAGATAAAAGTATTCGTCATTGTCGTATGTAACTATATGGGAGTCATATCTATCAGATAACGTATATGGAATCATGCCCACGTCCTTTGTTAGATTGTAGTTATACAGCCCCGGAAATATGCACGTGTAGTTTTTCATCTGAAGCTCCTTACTCTTTATAGCAGTATATTTCGACCTGTTTTTTGATGAGGTGGGTCATTTGTTTTTCATCGGCTTCAATAGGGTCTCTCAGCTTGTCCAATACTTCAAATTCAGTATCTATAATTTCCTCTACACGGTATAAAAACCATGATGTTTCTTCATCCTTTTCTTTCCTGTTGAAAAGGGGATAGTCAAATCCTTCAGTGTTGAACCCGTTTTTACCACTATATTCAATTGTCATCTCATCGTCATCGTGTAATATTATTTCTACCTGCTTTATTCCCTTGTTTTCCTTAAGGTCTTCAAATCTATAATGATACTTGTCATTGATGTTCATGGCCATTCCTCAAAATTTTTACATTGATTAATATATTTTAATCTCCATATATAATAATTAATTGTTAAATAAGTCAAATATTTTTTTATTATAGTTTAAAAATTAAATGTATTTAATGGGTGAAAAATATGTCAAACAGTACTGTAGCTAAAGTAATAAGGGGTATTCTGCTCTTTTTAGGCGGAATAGCACTGGGTTATTCAATCAAAACTCTTAATGACAACGGTTCACTGGAAGAGTTGAAGAATAGAACTCGGGATATCACATATAAACCTTCAGGTGATGACGCGGAATATGTTGATATTGAAATTAAGGATAATATTGATGAAATTGACTGATTGAAGGGGATTATTATTAAATCAAAGCTATCTATTGTTCTTTTAAATTGGAATGGTCATGAAGATACCGTTGAATGTTTGGATTCATTGAAAAATCTTAATTACACGGATTTTAACATTTATCTGGTTGATAATAATTCCGAAAGCGAATCCGTCGAGTACATAAAGGATTACTTGAAAAATCAGGATTATTATAGCTATGAAACCATAACAAGCAGGCAATTGAATGATTATGGGGGCAACGTTAACCTCTTGTTCATATTGAACAACGTCAATGCCGGTTTTGCCGGAGGAAATAATGTTGCATTGGATTATTTGATTAAAAATGACGTATGTGATTATGTTCTACTGCTTAATAATGATACAATCGTATCCAGTGATTTCATAGACGGCCTGTTTGATAAATATAATGAAGATGATAACACGGCCTTTGTAGGTGCTACTCATTACTACTATGATCAAAGACGTAGCGTTCAAACTGTAGGCGGTGGAATAATCGACTGGGATCACGGGGAATGCATGGCTATAAGACAAAAAGATCAATATGATAGCTATGATTATATAACGGGTTCATGCATCTTTATGCCAATCGATATCCTCAGGGAAGTCGGACCGATAAGCACGGAGTATTTCATGTACTGGGAAGATGTCGACTGGTCTACCGTAGCACGTAAAAAAGGCTATGATTTAAAAGTATCTGACTACGGATGCATATATCATAAGGAAGGTTCATCGATAAAATCACTCTCTCGGATATACTATCATACGGCCAACAGGATATTGTTCATGAAGAAGTTTTGTGATGAAAAAATGTACGATAAATTCAGAATTTACATAATGCTGTATGTACTCAAAGAAGCCTTTGCAAATTTCATAAAGGACAGTGAATATTCAAAGACATTAATCAGGGGATTAATCACTGGATTGAAGGCCTAATCGATAAAAAAATATTTGAACATCTTTTAAGTTAACGGGTAGCAAATAAAATCAGTAGCAGTTGATGCATCTTAACCATATATGAAAATAAAACAATAGTAGGGAGGTCACTAATTCCATGAACGATAAAAAATATAAGATTGCAGTATTTCATAATCTGCCATCCGGGGGAGCAAAAAGATCCTTATACACATATATTCAATACTTGACAAACAATGGACACACAGTGGACGTATACATACCTGAAACTGCAAATGAAGATTATCTCCCATTGGAGGAAGTAGCAAGCAGTATAAAGATATATGAGGTAAAAAAAAGCTTCTGGCGTGAAAAGCTATACTCAATATTCAGTTATGTTCCCGCCATAATAAAAAGGGTATCGGTCAACAACGTATTCAAGACAGAGGAAAAAATAGCCGAAGAACT
>MUZY01000149.1:9776-12052 GCA_003266065.1 Methanosphaera sp. rholeuAM130 | reverse complement strand
AAAACGAATGTGTACTACTGTCAACAGCCGGTACGTGTGGATAAGATATTGAAGAAGGTCAATGACCAAAAGGAAAAAATAGGATTCTTCAACAATGCGTTAATTAGACCGTTTTCAAGTTACTTCGTTAAGCATGTGGAAACAAATGACTACGAAAGGGATCTGGAATTGGCCGAATATGCCACGAACATCCTTGCAAACTCATACTTCAGCCACGAGTCAATACTAAGGCAGTACGGAAAGAATGCATACGTATCCTACATTGGCCTGGACACAGACAAGTTCCAAAACTTCAACCTTAAAAGGGAAGACTACGTCTTGTCGGTTGGAACGTGCATCCCACCGAAGGGATATGACTTTTTAATCAAGTCGCTCTCACACATAGTGATAGAAAAAAGGCCGAGACTGGTAATCGTAGGAAACAGCAGTGATGAGGGATGGGTAAGCTATCTGAAAAAATTGGCGGATGAAAACGCAGTGGACTTGACGATACAAACGATGATAACTGATGAGGACTTGGTCAGACTTTATAACAAGGCAAAGATGGTGGTCTATGCACCATACCTGGAACCATTCGGATACGTGCCATTGGAGGCAATGGCATGTGGAACACCAGTAGTTGGAGTAAAAGAGGGTGGAATAAAGGAAACGGTTCTTCACAAGAAAACCGGACTTCTGACGCAAAGGGATGAAAAGGACTTTGCCAGAGCCATAGAACTATTGCTTGACGATGAAGAGTTATGGAATAAATTGTCACAAACGGGTGTAAGATACGTGGATTGCTTCTGGACATTGGAACATGCAGGTCAAAGACTAATAAACAATATCGAAAGAATACTTGAAGAAGAGGATAAAAATGACTGAACCTGTAGTTACGATAATACTGCTTAACTGGAACGGATATGATGATACCCTCGAAGCACTGGAATCACTGTATCAGATAAACTATCCAAACTACAACGTCATAGTGGTGGATAATCACTCCACAAACGACTCCATAGAAAAAATAACCGAATATGCCAAAGGAAACATTCGCGTGGAAACACAATACACCAAGTACTGCCAAAATAAGCCGATTGAACTTGCCCACTTATGTGAAGATAACCTTAAAAGGATAGACTACACCTCAACGGACAGTCAAAAGAAATTGCTTCTCATAGAAAACCATGAAAACTATGGATTTGCTAAAGGAAACAACATAGCAATCGACTATACATTGAAATATGATGACCCCGATTACGTGCTGCTTTTGAACAATGATACAATAGTCGACGCCGACTTTCTCAAAAACATGATGAAAGTAGCTACTGCGGATGAATCAATAGGAATAATAGGACCGAAATTCTATTACTACGACCATAACAATTCCCACGAGGAAATATGGTGCATCGGCAGTGTAGTGGACTTGGATCATTTTCCGGGACATCACAGCATAATGGAAGAGGAAGGCTATGACCTCTCGGCCAAAGTGATAGAATGTGACTGGGTATCCGGTGCAGGTCTTCTTATAAAAAAGGAGGCAATACCGGAGGGCTATCTTGATACAAGTTTCTTCTTCGGATGTGAGGATGTTGACTTGGCGATGCAGGTAAAGACCAGGGGATATAAGGTAGTGACGGTAACGGATTCGCTTATCTGGCATAAGGTAGGCATGTCAAGGCATAAGAACACCCAATTCAAAACGGAGTATAACCACATAAAGACAAACCTGCAGTTTATAAAAAAACATAGGAAGCATTATTATCTCTATCTTCCCAGATATCTATGTCAGATATGCATGCTGTATCTAAAGGCGATTTGGAATAAGTTAACGTTATGATGCATGCAAATCATGAATTTCCACGTTGATTGTTCTTTAACACATTATTTTTTTTAGGATACTTGGATGCATATTTGATGGTTATGTGTTGCGATGAAATACACTTTATTTTCCTTCATTTGCATTTTAGTTATTAAATTTTTCAAATTTTCGCAATATATTTGATTTAATGACGTGGAGAGTGCATTCTACACTTACTTATCCATTTACATATTTATATTTGGCGGAATTATTCTTTTTATAGAAGTATTGTGCAATGCCTACCCAATATCTATTTGTAAACTATATTCAACAAATTCCTATAATTAAATTGATTTATATCTGTTATTTTATTGATTTAATGATTTATACTCATTTTCTATAATAATCTTGGATGTCAAAAAATATAAAGTCTTTTATATTAAGTCGTTCTAATATTATATACAACAATAATTTTTATTGAAGCTAATAGGAAAAA
>MUZY01000149.1:9599-9743 GCA_003266065.1 Methanosphaera sp. rholeuAM130 | reverse complement strand
GTGTCGTTGTCGGCAGTCACTGCTTATGATAATGACACGGTAATTGAGGATGGCAGTCAGGAATTATCCACTCATTCAACTGGTGATGCGATAATTACTCAGGAAAAAACACAAACAGATACCAATACTGCAACAGACAATTCA
>MUZY01000149.1:0-9538 GCA_003266065.1 Methanosphaera sp. rholeuAM130 | reverse complement strand
CACAGGACAAAAATATCAGTAAGTGACAGGACAGGATACATCACAACCAGCGTACAGTTAATCGCAACGGTTGCAGATAAAGAAACAAACACTTATGCCAACGGTGGACTTGTAGTGTTCAAATTAAACGAAATCAGTATAGGAAGTTCCACATTAAAAAATGGGAAAGCATATTATACATACAACACCAAGAACTTATCTGCCGGATTCTATGC
The DNA here is from genome assembly GCA_003266065.1 of Methanosphaera sp. rholeuAM130. Lineage (GTDB taxonomy): Archaea > Methanobacteriota > Methanobacteria > Methanobacteriales > Methanobacteriaceae > Methanosphaera. The sequence goes on along the minus strand of MUZY01000149.1, from coordinate 9,323 downwards.
TATTTCTGCAACATACGGCGGTGAAGGAAAATATGCGTCAAGTAAAACCATCGACTACGGAATACTTGAGTTATTGCCACTTCCTATAAAGATAGCTACAGTAAACATAACCGCAAATCAAACAAAGGTAGTTCTTAAGGCCACTGTAGTAGACAAATATAATAACAAATATATAACAAATGGAACGTTGCTCTTTAAGATAAACGGTCAGACGATAGGCACTGCAAAAATCAAGGAAGGAAAAGCTCTAATTAACTATGATGCCAGCGGCTTGTACGCCGGCAAATATACTATTTCAACGGTATACGGGGCTAACAGATTATACTCCGAGTATCGTGACAACGCTACATTGACGATAAAGGTTAAATCCGCATATACCTTTGATGAGGTGCGTGAAGCCGCAGTTTATGTTAGAAATCATTATGAACAGAACCAGATAATCAAGGACGTTAAAATTGGTTCATCCAAGTTGCAGATTCAGGAATATCTTTACTTGGTTGCCAATGCAATAAGTAACATATATAACAACAAGGCTTCATCAACATTATACTATAAGGCATGTGAAGCTCCGGCAAATCAGGTCGATACGGTTAAGACGTTCACATTATATCCGAGTGACGTGTATTCAATATGTACCCGTTTAATTAGCTATGTTGATTATAATGCTAAAGCACCGTCATATATAAGCACGTCCGGTGGTAATCTGGGTTATTATAATGTGATTTATTGTCTGTCTAAGGTATTGGACGTCTCTACTAAAACATATTTTGTAGAATCATGTATAGTTTATCCGTGGAGTACATTACATCCTTCAAATCCTACAGTAAGGCATATCTATATAACTACGGATAACATTTATTCCAAAACCAAAGATATGGCTTTCATGAAGCAGATTAAGGCTAAATTGGAATCTAAAGGGTTCACGGTTACAATAGTAGGTATTGGACCGAATACGCACAATGTCAATATATGGGCTAAAAACACGACCATTAACTCGGTTCAAGTGTCACTCTTTGGAGGCAGCGATTCGGGAATGTTCCGTGACATATGTTCAAGAAGTTTCATGAGAACCAAATCAAACAGGATACTTTATCTGGTATACAACCCGGAAACGGCAAAAGACTTTAGAAATTTAACATGGCTTGAAAGGGCATGGGATGATAACTACAGTCCAAGCAGTTTCAAAGGTTTGGCCAATCCATCGGATTACGTCTTATCTCATGGATATTACTATTCATTCACCAATGATGTGAATACGATAGTTAACGATATTATCAAAGCGATAAGTTAACTTTTAAATCTTTTTTTTTTCATTTTTTAAATTCTTTTTCCAAATATTTCGAGTAATCAACTAAACATTTTCTTATATCTCTATTTTCGTCATTTATATCTTTTTTAAATTTCTTGAATGACTTGTCGTTGATGTTGTTGTGGTCTGTCCAACTTCTTATAAAGAGTATGTCTTCTTCTTTTATGGTTTCTTCGCAGATAACCGAATCGATTATTCCCTTAAGAACTTGCAGCTTAAGTTTGCTTGCAGGATATTCCGGTGATCTTTTTATTTGTCTGAATGATTCGACAACTTCACATCTATTCGATAAGCAATCGTAATCCTCCAGAATATATGATACCTTCAACAGCACATTTTCAAGTAGCGGATGATTATCGTGGGATTTATTGTTCTGATACCATTTTGCCAGTATGCCGTAGTAGTTATCCGTGATTTCATCATCATTTTTAACCTTCTGTATCAGTCCATACAGGTAGTTGAAGTTATAATCCAGTCTTCTATCAAAGTCCCTTTTGCAGTTGGGCCTATATGTGTATGTTCTGACGTATTCTGTGGGATCGATCTCATAATCCCGAAGGTATTTGTACAACTCATTTGTCATCTGTGCATCGGCCATGGCGTTATGTGCATTATAGGTGGTTTTCAATACGTTATGCACGATATAGCTTAGACTGTTTTCCGGCAAGTTAAGGTTACGTTTGCTGGAGTTTAACGTACAGTAATACTTAAAAGGAGGTATGGGCATTCCATATCTGGTCAATGTCTTTGATATCACGCTCAAATCGAAGGTAATGTTTTGGCCTACGATGATATTGTCCAAAAGCAGGTCTTTAATTTCCTCATAATATTGGGGAAATGTGGGTGCATCAACAACATCTTCCGGTCCAATGCCGGTAAATGCTATGTTGAAGTCATCAAAATGCGTTTCGGGATTTATGAGGGAGTATTTCTCTTCAACAACATGGCCGTCTTCTACAATTACTATTCCCATTGAGGAGGCACCGTTGCAATAACGGTTAGGTGTCTCCAAATCCAACACTATATAATCTTTCATGCTTATCAACTATTTAAAAGTGTAATTATACTGCTCCAGCAGTCTTTTTTTTAAGTTTATCCATTCACTTCCCATGCGTCACGCTATCTACACATTCAACAAAGGAATCCACCATATTCGAGTATTGATATTCCTCTTTGATAATCTCATATGACTTTTCACCCATCTTCTTCTGCAAATCATAATCTGTGATTATCCGTAAAATGGCCTCGTATAGCTGGTCGACATTTCTTTCTTCTACAATAAATCCGTTGTCTTTTACCATATCCCTGCCTGCACCTACCGCATCGGTAACTATTAATGGATTGCTGTAATACATGGCCTCATTCAATACGAATACCCATGGATCACCCATTTGATAGTTGATGGATGGTACGACCACCAGATTGCTCTTCGTATAGTACTTTTCTAAGTCTCGGTTATCCACCTTACTGCAAAATATGACGTTTTCCACATTATTCTCCCTGACATAGCTTTTAAGGTATTCCTCCTGATCACCATCACCGATAATGGTCAGATGAGCATCATTTACCTCTTTAACCAACAATTCAAATGCCTTTATCAGATAAATTACTCCCTTGCGTTTTATCAAACGACCCACATACAGTATTTCCTTGTTGTCATCTTTGTTTATGCGTTTAATGTTTGATGAAATGTTGCTGACGTTGGGCATTACGTGTATCTTATTTTTATCCGTGAATTTTTCAAAGTATTTCTTATGAAGGCTTCCCGGAACAAGTATGCCATCGGCACCTTTTGTCAATAACTTTATGAACATATCCAGTACTTTCCGTTTTAAGTTATCTTCCTTGGGCCAATCCCAGTCTTCTCTCCAGATGATAAACTTCTTTCCTCTTAGCTTTGATATGCTAAGGATAAAAAGGCTTTCAATCAATTCCTGTAAAGTATCCCAACTTCCTCCAACTACAACATCATAATCAGAAAATAGCCTTGAAATCAATCCCCTGGCAAATCCGTGACTATTTTCAAGAATTTTCACATCAACATCATCCAATGATTCAATATTGCCGTCTGCATTTCCGTCATAGATGTCTTCAATTACCTGCATATGCGTGAATATCAATTCCAAATCATATATCCTGCCTATCCGTTTGAAAAATTCTACACGATACCACATAAGGGTGTTATGTATAAATAATATCCCCGTCATTGGAAAACCTCCTATAAACTTATCAAATTTCAGATTAACTAACGTCTGCTGGTTACTCGAGTACCCGTTTATATATCTGACTGTCCCCATTGTCATATATCTTGCTGGACTTGTGGATGCCTTCATCCAGCGGTATGTAGATGCCGTTGCCGTAGAGGAAGGTATCATGGCCTATATTATAGCCCCGCAGGAACATGTATGTGCCGGGTGCCATCTCCGACATGTTACGTGGATTGCATGTTCTGATATCGTTTAGCCAGTAGAGCAATATGTTGCTGAAGGCATCCGAGTAGACGGTATGATTGTCATGCCTGTTTTCGCTAAACCATGCAACTCCGGCATATTCACCCTGGCTGAATATAGGTGCGTCTATTGAGTTGTCAAGCGGCAACGTTGAGGTCTGACCGGCATACAGGTCTATCAGTCCGGTGTTCAATATGAAAAACAACACTAAAAATATTCCCATAGCCCAGAATGATATTTTAATGTTTTTGCTCAGGTGAACGTTTTTAACCAGTGCCACCGCAGATGTGAATATGTAGTACATACCTATAATACAGAACGGCGAAAGCACTACAAAGGTTACCTCATAAATTCTCTGAAGACTTAACTGTCCCTGAAATGCCGGTATGAATAATCCACAGGCAAGTATTATCATATTGAATATTGCAAATGCGTTGTATTCCTTTGTAAAGTGGAAGTATTTCCTGTTTATCAGGTTCATAATAAATCCGATTAATATGAAAACTACCGATAGGAGTATCACCCTTTGAGCGTTTATGCTGACTATATTCATGAAGGAAAACGGCCACCAAATATGCAGAAACGCGATAATCGGAACGATTACAAGTATTACCTGCTTTCTTTTGAGGCTCAAATGCTTTATCTTCAATACCATGTTTCTAAGACGAGGATATGTTTTAACATCCTCCAAATCCATATCCCTGGACAGACGCTTATAAACCTTGTACAATATTGCAAGCAGTATCAGAAGTATTCCAAAGGATACAAGTACAATCATCGGATTTACGCTGTCGCCCAGCACTATGCTGTTGACGTTTTTTGAAACTATGCGAAGTGCGTCAAACAGCGATCCTATAGGCTTGCTGTCTGCCGTTAATGAGTAATATACAACGATAAATCCCATGAAAAATATCGACAAAGGCAGGCTGATGGTCTGATTTTCTATTTTCAGGTAATCTCCGAAGTATTTCTCCTCAACACCCAACTTCAAGAGTACGTTGTTCAATATGTTGCCGAATCCGCTTGATATGATAGTCAGCGATACTATCGTGGCAAGCAGGGTGAACATGAACAGATATGTGACACTGTAGTGTGACACGATTAAGCCCACACCAAATATCAGGTAGAGAAACTTGCGTTTTTTCTGAGGTATCTGCCTGTCAATCATCAGCCATACCAAAAGTACAAGAAAGATTTCGGCAATCTGTTGTCTGGCCATCTGAACCATCCAGCCATAGCTGAAACCGTTGTAGGCTACAAAGAAGAATGCCGCAAGAAATGCCATCTTGGGACCGGTATGCTTTTCAAATATCTTGTACAGTCCAATGCTTATCAATGAAAACAGGAATGGATAAATGAACTTCAAGACCCAAGTAAGTGTCATGCCCGATAATTTGCTGTAAATCGGTGCAAACATTACAACGCTTAGCATGGCGTTATATGCATGGGGCCATGCATGATCCCATATGCCGTTTTTAATGACATAGGTTGCAAACTGGTATTCGAAGAATATGTCATAACCCCATATGTGGTTTGAAATCATGACACTGTAGTATAATATGGACAGTGCTATGCTGAATATTGCAAAGTGATAGTACTCCCTTTTAAGATATCCTCCAACCATGGCCAGCACTACTCCACAAATGATTAGCAATAGCAAAATCTGAACGTTGTTGTTTGAATAGTACTGGTAGAGATATGCCCCTATAATGGCTATAAGAGGAAGCAGGCATAGGAACAAGAACTGATTCGACGTGATTATCTCAAAACCCAATTTTGAAGAGCTTTCAATGTGATATTCCTTGTCTTTAAGGTATGCCACATACAGTAATGCCATATTATACACGGTGAAAGTTACAAGAAGGGGGATATTCTCTATAGGCCTTGATATTGAAAGGTATGGATAAACCTGGTTCATGAACAGTCCGATTAACATCACCGATGCTATACTCAAACCCACACTCAAAAGGGTAGTAAATGTATTTCCAAGATCATGTAACTTAAGAATCCTAAGAATGATTATTCCCGGCACAAATCCCAGATACAACAGCGTTATTATATCATTAAATACTGGTATGTGTATTGAATGCAGCGATAGAAGCCCCACAACCCACATCAGCAATTGAATCACGACAATTACCGTTGCAAATTCATTGAATTTCCAGTCATTTAATGTGAATATGTTGTTTATTTTCATATTGTCAACTCATTTGTCATCTAGTTTAATATTAGATTCTACTACTTTATTCTATTTTAGGTTTTTCATTCTTTGTCATGGCATCCTATTCCAATATGATTCCATCATTCTTTTTCATGTAACAGTTCTTCGTAAGATTCAATAGTCCTATCCGTCATGATGTCTATGGAGTTGGATGCTATGCTGTCAAATGCATTATTTTCAAGTTCCTTCAACGATTCCTTATTTTTTATTACTTTAAACAGCTTATCTTTCAGGTCGTCGACGTTACCCGCCTCAAAAAGGTAACCGTTGACTCCATCCTCTACAAGTTCAGGTATTCCGCCTATATTGCTGCCTATAACCGGAGTTCCGGTGGTAAAGCTTTCATATATCACGAGGGGGGAGTTATCGTAGCATATGGATGGGATTATAATCATGTTGGATTTGCGATAGTACTCTTTGATAAGTTCATTATCGACGAAACCATGGAATATTATTCTTTTGTCATCTGCTGCCAAACGTTTAAACTCCTCTTCGTCATAGCCCCTGCCGATAATATTCAACCGTATATCTTCATAGGCAATGTCCCTGAATGCATTTATGAGAGTATCCACGCCCTTATGTTTTCCAAGGCTTCCGATATACGTAAAGTCTATAACGTCATATTCCTTGATTGTTTTTTCGCTTTCGAAGTCTATCCCCAATGGGATTTTAATGCACTTGCTGTTGTTGAAGAAGCCGTTTTCTTGGTATTTGTCTATCATGAAGTTGGACGGTGCTATCATCAAATCCACGTTATCGTCAAGCAATTTTCTTTGAATTTTAACGTAAACGTCACAGATTTTATTCCTGTTTTCACATAAGGTATTGTTTCCTCTAATGAGATTTGCCCTTGGACATATAAGTGAAAAGTCATGTGATTCAAATACCACTGGAATATTTAACTTTTTTCCCACTTCAAAACATGACAGTGACAATCCCTTGAAGTTATTGATGTGTATGATGTCACATTTTTCTTGTTTTACTATTTCAATTATTCTATCTTCACAGGCTTTGCTCCACAGGTCGAATAAATGCCATAACGGTTTCAAATAGCCCTTGGCTTCCGTTTGTTTATAAACCGGATAGAGTTTTGTCTTGTTGATGGAGTATAATGTGACGTTGTTTTCCTTTTTAACGTGTTCATCGTTATCTGTACTGCACGTTATCACTACAACTTCATGATTTTTTTCAGCAATATTCTTAACCAGCTTTTCTACTATTATCTCTGCTCCGCCCAGTATGTGCGGTGGATATAAATTGCTTACAATACAGATTTTCATAGCAATTCCTCATATAAGTCATGAATTTTTTTTGCAATGGACTTCCATTCGTATTTTTCTTTGACCAACCGTCTGCCACGTATTCCCATATCCCTTTGAAGATTCTTGTCGCTTATTATGGTAATTATTGCTTCCGTTAGTTTTTTAGTATTTTTGGGCTCTATTATTATGCCGCATCCGCGTTCTTTCACATCATCGGCTACTCCAACGATATGGGTACTGATTATAGGGGTCTGACATGCCAATGCCTCGAGCACCACTATTCCAAATCCCTCCTGAAGTGATGATATTGACGGCAGTACGAATAATGTGGATTTGGCGTAGCAGTCGAGTACTTCCTCATCCGTCATGTATCCCTTGAATTCAACGTTGTCCTCTATGCCCAGTTTTCTTGTCTTGTCGATGTAATAGTCCAACAGTTCACCTTTTCCACCGACGATTAGTTTAATGTCGGGGATTGATTTTTTGACTTGGCCGATTGATTCCAAAAGATAATCCAGTCCCTTGTATTTGTGAAAGGCGTCCAGCACGCTAAGGAAGAATATCTGCTTTTCTTCCCTTTTGTCTGCTGCGGGTTTGAATATCCCTGTATCCACGCCGTTGGGTATCGTCACCACCTTATCCTTATAGTTTTGCAGGTGGGGTGAGTTTATGTAGTCGTCCTGGGTTATGATTATCCTATCGGCCTTGTCAAGAAGTAATTTGAGAGCCGTAGCATTGTAGGTCTTTGCTATCAGGTCTGCAACTTTGCTTCCTATAATGTCATTGTGGTATGTTACCACAAGCGGCTTGCCTTTTATTCTGGATATGATGTTGCTCCAGTCACTGCTCCACGGCGTCGGAATATGTGTGTGAATAATGTCAAAGTCCTCCTTGTAAAGAAGCATGGGGAGCGATAAACATACGTTTGTGTTGGCGATTTTTCCAATATATGGAAGTCTTTTGATTTTTATCTGATTATAAACTTCTTCATCTACATCACTTGCTTCATTTGCACAAATTACTTCCACTTCACAATCATCATATTTAGCCAATTCACTGGAAATGTAGTAGACATACTTTTCAACACCACCTATGAACGGATAGAATCTAACTGGAGTCTGGATTACCTTCAAATTAAAACCTCATCTAAACTGATTATCATCACATTATATGCTTTTAGTGAATCTACTAATTATATAATATGTTTTTAAAAAGAATATAATTAACTATATTTAAATTTTATTTTGGCGGTTCAAAAATCTGAGGAATACCTACTTTTCGGCAATGACTATTCTGCAATCAAATGATTTTTTGCGGCATTTTAAAGTGAGGTTGCCCGTCACCGATTAATTATATCATATAATGTTTTTTCTATATGATGAAGGATTATGTTATTTGTACAGTTAAAGTATATAAAGGAGAATTCAGAACGGGAAGTGAGATTCTTCGGACTATTAAAAGCTTTTTCAATGTCAAAAAAAAAAATGAATAATGGGGGTTAAGTAAAATTCTATTGGGTAGTGCTGCTTCATGCTATGATGCTGATTGTGTCCGTAGCTTCAAGTCTATCGTAACCGCTGGCTGTAAATACTGCTTTTAATGTGTACGCACCAACTTTCAGGTTGCCGAGGTTGTAGTTTGATAGTATTGCTTCACCGTTTGCATCCACATTTGCGTAGATTACCTTGCCGTTGGCATCCTTCAANNGTTTGAACCTTGGCTTTTACTGTAATGTTGGTGTTTGCCTGCATGCTGTCCGGCAGTTGGTCTATTGTCAGTGTTGCTTCAGGTTTTGTTACGAATGTCGTGATTTCTGCCGTCTGTTTGTCATATTTTGTACATCCGCTGTAAGTTGCTTGTATTGTAATGTTTTTGTCTGCATAGGATTCTGGTATTGTGTAGTTTGCCTGTGCTATTCCATCGATTACTTTTGCGTAGATTACCTTGCCGTTGGCGTCTTTTAACGTTTTGCCGTTTATTTTGAATACTATCTTTCCGCCTGTAATGTTGTTGGATAGTTGATCGGTTACTCTTGCAGTCAATGTGACGGTTTCTCCGGCTGTTGGAGTTATTTCATCCAG
>MUZY01000111.1:2062-22277 GCA_003266065.1 Methanosphaera sp. rholeuAM130 | reverse complement strand
GACACGTCAAATATCTTTTCTTTAGTATTCATTTTTACCTACCTACCGTTCGTTAGGTATATTATGTGGAATCGCATATATATAGTTATCTATTTATGTTGCAAAAATACTGGAAAAAGCAGTTCCTTTCAAGATTAACAAGCAGGATTTGGTAAAATTTTTTTCAAAAAGAAAAAAAATGGATTAATCGTTATTGTTTTGAACCCATGTGCCGTGTCCCGGACAGAGCAGATAATCTTCACATTTATTTAAAAGGATTTTTCTACAAGCGGCGGCTTTTGACGAATCCGTATTAACCGAACCCATCAGATAAGGTGCTAGAAGGTTGAAATCATATTGTTCCTTGGTAAATCCTTTAACGTTTACAAAAATGTCTCCCGTAAATACTATTTTCTTCTCTTTTTCAACCAAGATAATTTCTCCCTTAAGATGTCCTCCATTGGATTCATACACATCAAAAAACAATTCATTGAATTTGAATTCACCAATCCTTTCAAACTCCTCGTTATTAGTCTTGTTCCCGATAATCCGTAATTTGGTAAGTTCCGGCGGGTTGTATCTTGATATGATTCGATCTAGTTTAATGTATGGTTCATGAAGTGGATTTTCTTCCCTGAAATTCTTTTTGCCCTCATGTTCCCTTTTGAAATTGATGAAGGTATTTTCGCTTACATGGATATCCTCGAATATGTCAGTAATTCCTACATGATCCATATCTGCATGGGTTATCACGATTTGCTTGTTCATGTTGTCGAAGTCCGGAAACAATACGTGGAAGAACTGCTTCATTTCATCCTCATAGCAGGCAAATCCCGAGTCAATAAACAGTAACTCACCATCACATTCAATTATATACGTATTGCTACCGCATGGAGGTTCAATCAAGTAAAGGTTAATGTTGTCTGCAATGATTTTATGGCTAATTCTGGGATTAAACTGTTCATCCTTATAATCTACTGTAAACTCGGCAAATTTTCTGATGTAGTTGAATGTCTTGAAGTAGTTTTCATTCTTGTCTTCAAGTATCTGAAGTATCTTGTTGGAATTGTTGAGGAAAATGTCTGTTTCCTTCTGCGATAACGATAGTGTCTTCTGCATCATTCCCGCAAAATTATGATAAAATACCGTATTGTCAATTATATGTTCTTGAGTATCATAGTTTATATCAACAATTTCACAGAATGTGCTGATTTGTTCAAGTGCTTTTTGCATCAGTTCTAAGCTGGTCGCATAAAGTCCTATTTTACAGTATTGGTATGAAGTATCATTTTCCTGAGTATTGACGTAGGATATGTTGACGTCATATTTTTCAAAGACCTTAAGTATGTTTGTAACAACGCCGGGTATGTCCAGAATTTGCAGAGTTACCAAAACGTCAACTTCAGGGCTGGTTTGTTTTAGTAAAAGATTATTATCTTCCAACTCTTTTGATAAGTTAGCGATATTCTCTTCATCCGCATAGACCTCAACAAAAACGGCATGCTGGTCCACTATCTTGTTATAACTTAGGCGTGTGATGTTTGCATTATGTGAGGATATTATTTCGGACACTTCAAGCAAGTGGCCGGAACGATCCTCCAATCGTAGTATAAATGTTTTATACTTCATTTTAATCATCCTTATTTAATCAGAATTGTCTTTGAACTTATCGTTTCTATTATTAGATTTCTATCGTTAATTATATATGTTTTTATGATATGCTTTAGGGGAGTATCCTATTGTGTCACGTAAAAAAATTTTCAAAACACTATAAATTCATGCATAATCTATTTAAATTTCAATTTATATAACTTAAATTAGTTATTTAAAGAGGTGTTTTCATGTTTTGTCAACGGTGTGGTTCATTGAACAGTGACTCCAATCAATATTGTAATAAATGCGGAAGTCCTTTGAACCCGAACTTAACTAATGCTCCACCGCAGGCCACAAGTTCTTCCAGCAATAATACCATTATTATCCTATGTGCAACAATACTGATTATTGCACTGATAATTGCGGGAACGTTCCTGTTTTTATCAAACAACAATGGCAATAATCCGTTAGTTAACAATACGCCTGCCGGCTCACAGAATTCCCTATCTGATGAAAAACCAACGCAAGACGTTTCTCAAAAGACTTCATCCGATAGCACAACTCAAACGACTCCCCTGAAAATAATCAGTGGAAGTTTCTATACCGGTTCATCCTTATCGGATAAAACCAAGTGCAACGTATTTGTTGGCAGAGAACATTCGGGTCAAAATGTTAAAATAAGCGTATTGTACAGTCGAAATGGAAAAAACTTGAATCAGGGAAAGGTAGTGCCTGTAACGGTTGATAGCTCAGGTTACGTTACCGTTTCAAGTGCCGATGCATTCAGGTATTATCCGGACAATGGGTATATAACGTTATACGATTCCAGTGGGGTTATACAGGATACGCGTAATGTGTATATGGATGCAAAAAGCGGAACGCAGACTTTTTAATTATCGGATGTAATTTCTCGCTTCCGATATTTATATTTTTTTCGTTTCAAGTTTTTAAAAAACTCAAATTACCTTTTTTTCTACTTTATTTATGTGTATATGCCGTTTACGGTTTCTTTAATAAGTGCATCATTATTTAAAATTTAATATAAAAATCCATCAGTATGTTATGGATTTTATCAATGTTTTCACCCAAAAGAACGTTATGTTTCACGTTATCCAAGAGAATCATTTTCGAATCATTTAGTTTCTCGTTTAACTCTTTCTGCATTGATGCCGGTGTCAGGTCATCATGTTCGGATGCAATGATTAATGAGGGAACATCAATGCATTGCAGTTTATTTTCGACGTCGAAGTTTAAGCAGACATCAACGGCGTTGATGTATGCCTCAATGTTGGCCGTTTGGGAAGCCATATATTTAAGAGAATTAAGTTCATTCTCGTTATCCTTTATCATGTCGGGACACAAAACCATTGGAAGTATCGTGTCGAAAAAGTCCGGAAAACCTTTTTCAAGTGAATTCTTCAGGGAAGTGAAAACTTCACTTAGGTGATTGTCACATTTATAGAAAGCTGAAATCAGAACGATTGAAGATACTCTCTCCGGATGATTGATTGTAAAGTCAAGTGCAATTGCACTTCCTAAAGAAAAACCGATGAGATTAACTTTTTTTATCTTTAATTTGTCCAAGAGAAAAAGCAGATCATTTACATATGTGTCCATACTGATTTTTTCATTTCCCAATTCGGAAGAACCATGGCCTCTAAGATCATATCTGAGTATTTGGTAATGATTTTTCAGATTATTAACCAAAGGCTGCCAGTACACCATATTGTCGGATAATCCATGGATAAAAACTAATGTTTTACCTTTTCCCTCAAGCTTATAATTTATGTTCATGAATAGCTATTTGTCAAAGGTCCATAATATATTTTTCAAAAGGAAAAATTAGTCTGTTGTTTCAACAGTATTCTTATTGTTGAAATGGGTTATTATAGAATTTTAGGGAGGTCATGTTTTATTATTGTAGTTATGGTTTTTTTGTTTTGAAACTCTATTTGTTCGGTTGAATTCCATTTAATAAGCACCAAATTATCAGGGTATAAACGGATAGCCTTTCTAAAACGGGCATGTAGATATTATCAATATTGAAGAACATTATCCAAAACGTGATTAAACCAATAATTCCAAGGATTAGTGTGATTTTTTCATATCCTTCAAAGCTTTCTTTGGATTTGGAAATCACCACAAGCAAGGTATTTCCTCCAAGAATTGCCATTATCGCTCCAAGTGTATGGTAACCTGATGTCAATGGATTTCCACCGTGAATTAATCCAACTATGATTACCCCGACGGCAGTTATTAAAGTTAAAAGATAATACCCTTTTTTATTCTTTATGATACTGTCTTTTAAATCGTAAAAGCTACCGAAAAGCAAAGATAAGCCTATTAAAATAAATGCCGTATTCATCAATATGGATAATGGGGAGTTAGCGTTAGGAATGCCCAGTTCTGATATTGTATGATAGATGTACGTATTTGTCAGTGTATCGTTGAAATAGCAAGCACAGATAAATTCGGCAATCAGATAATACAGGCTTCCCGCGATAAAAACGATCTTAGATACTATACTTTTTGACACTTCAATTACCTCTTGTTGATTAGTAGTTATCTATTGAAGTAAATGATATACTTTTTTGAAATTTGATTTTTCAAATCCCTGTAACTTCGGCTGGAAACTTAATATCATAATTGGAATAATTCGGGTATATAACGAATAAAACTTCCAAATATCAAAATGGACATGGATTATGGGGGGAGGGTTCTATAGATATTAGTCTACCTTTTCAAATACTGCTATTCTATTATTTCTGCTTCTTAAAAAGGGTGCTATCAATCTGATAAATATCGGTGAGTAATCCTTCATTTTGTCCGTTAGGTTGTAGTCGGCTAATAAGTTATATCTCGGACATAGTTTTTCAAAGTCTTTACTATCATCCACTCCCCATTTAAATACTGCTCCGGTTGTTCGGGTAGTGTCATGTACTTTCTGGTTTTTCACCATCCATTTTGCCATCAGTTCTATGAGCAATTCCACTTTTTTGAATTTTTCAGCTATTTCATCAAATAATCTTTTTGCTTCGTTTTCTTCCAGATACATTAAGAATCCTTCGGCAATTACAAGTACATTTTCCTTATCTTCTATTTCGTCTATCCACCTGAAATCCATTGCTGATGATGCTATGTTTCTAACTCTTTCATGTTTATCGATTAGTTTTTCCCTTAGAGTTATCACCTCTTCAAAGTCGATATTGTACCATTTGAGTTTTCCGTTGTCTACTCGGCTGAATCTATCGTCCAGTCCACATGCTAAGTTTATCACAGTACAATCAGGGTTTTCATCGATGAATTCTTTGCTTTTTCTATCCAATATCACTGTTCTTGCACAACATCCCCAGAAGTTCATCTTGTTCGTTGATTCCCTGAATCGTTTTTCAAAATCGTAATCTATGTTTTCCATTATATGCAGTGCTGTTGTGTCAATGAATTCGGGGTTTTTCTTTTTGCTTTCTCTTGCTCTTGCGTATAGGGGTACAAGCATGGTTTCACTTACTGCACTCAAATCTATTTTTTCGTTCATGTTTTTCTGTCTCCTTGTATCTTGCTGTTGTATTGATGTATATTTCTCATCCAATATATAAATTTAGGTTTACCTAAAAATATAATCATTTCATATGTCAACAATGGTGACTGAAAAAAGGCTTGCAAAAAGAAGAAAAAATTGAAGTTACGTTCATAAAGGGGGTGTTAATCAAAAAAAGGATGGTTTATTTTGATTTATTGATAAACAATCCCTTTTCAATGTTTAACTCATAGAAGTTATTGTTCTCGGTTAGTTCAAGGCAACAGTCTTTCATATCCGGATTATTGATGAGATTATCAAAATAGTCCAATACCTTTTCTGCATCAGTATTGTTGAAGTGTCTTAAATCAATACTCAAGGAACCGATATTCGTATTGTTGAATTCCGTCAGGTATCCGGTCAAATCCGCTATTCTATAATCGTAGATATGGCTGTTTTCATTGCAGTCAAATACTAATGGATATTCGTTGTCACGTTTGTCTTTGAGATAATAGCGATTGGAAATTTTTTCACAAATAACGTCTTCAAAGTTATCCTTGGATATCATTATCTGATTATGGCCGAATATGATATACTCCAATTCACAATCCTTCGAATCCAACAATTTTATATCGTCCATCGATATTTCATTGGATACAACCAATCGTTCAAACAGGTTATTTTCACTTAGTTTCCTAATGGAACAGTTATTGTAGATATTCAGGAAATTGGCATATGTGGGCTTCCCAATGTTGTCGGCTATTCCTATCGAATCTGTCTGCAATTTAACGTGTACATCCTCAGATTCCAGTTTGGCAAGTGTTTCACTGATATGTGGAAGATCATTATCCAGGAGCAGTTGCGGCAATACCCATACAATATTCACGTTTTCTGGCAACATTTGACTAAGCCCGTACAGTTCATCATGGATGCCCATCAAGTAGTCATGCATGTTGTCATAGTTAAAACTTGCATCGTAGTATACGCTGTCTATGAAGGAGTAATCCTTGATTAATTGTGCCTGTTTCAAGTCTTGAAGGTATACGTTCCACCGTTTATCGTTAATGTCTTTGGAAGTTCCGTTATCTGTCCTGTTTTTTTGTTTTTCGTCAAAGTACTCTTTTTTGAAGTTATCTATTTCTTCCTTAACCGTTATCAGCTCATCCTTTTGGGGAGTGTACAGTTTTTCCAGTTCTTTTTTAAGCGTTTTAAGAAGGTCACGTCTAATTTCATTCAATGTGGATATTGGCATGAACAAATCATCAGGGAAGTTTTTGTACGTAATGTTTTTGACGGTGAATTTGCTTTCACCGCTTTTGGAGAGTTGTTTGTTTACGGATTCTTTGGTAAGTGGCCTTTTTTTTGCTTTCTGGAATCTTTCATCCGATTTATAGAAGAATGATTTATGAGTATCGTCAACGGTACAGTTTACTTCAAGTTGCCTATCGTTATTGACGTTAACTTCCAGATTAACGGGTATTTTATCGACGTGTTTTTCATTTATAATTTCTTTGGTTTTGTCATGCAGGTATTTGGAGTATGTGATATAGACCAATGTCCCTTCATTCAGGAAAATGTTCTTGTCATTACTTATAATGAGTTTGTATTTGCTCTGGTCGAGTATCCTGCTGATGTACATTCCATAACTCTTATTGTCGTATTCAAACTTAAGTCCGTCACCGTTTACGAAGCGTATAGGATAATCCTTATTTAAAAGTTTCACGGTAATTTTCTTGGGATTTGATTTGGTTACAACTCCAATCGGATATCCATTACTGCCCGGTTGCGTCCTTCCAACAACATCAGACGGCGTATTGTCCAATATGTAACCGCCAGTCAAGCTTCTGTTGAATGCCAAATTAAGTAAAAAATTATCTTCCTTGCTTATATTTCCATTCACGGCATTTTTATAGGAATAGGTAGTGGCACTTACGTATTCTTTTGACTTCATGCGGCCTTCGATTTTAACAGAATCCACTCCACAGTCCACCAATTTTTTGACGTCATCGTATGTGCATAAGTCCTTAGTGCTTAAAAGATATTTTTCATCACTGACTTTCCCGTGATACTTGTCCAGAAGGGAATATCTCATTCTGCACGGTTGGGCACATAATCCCCGATTGCCGCTTCGGCCGCCTAAAAATGAGGACATTAAACATCTGCCGGAATAACAGTAGCATAAGGCACCGTGTGCAAAGACCTCTATTTTCATGTCACAACCGGATTTGTCCAGTTTTTCAACAATGTCCCTAATGCGTTCTACAGGTACCTCCCTTGAAATGTTGGCATTATCAAATCCATTGTCATATAACCATTTTACAAATGAATAATCATAGATTGTCATTTGAGTTGATGCATGTAGTGGCATGTTTGGCATTAGTTTATTAATAACGGACGCCAGTCCTATATCCTCCACTATAACAGCATCAACACCTTGGGAATATAAGAAATACACATAATCTACAACGTCAATTATTTCACTTTCAAGGATTGAAGTGTTCACGGTTACGAATACCTTTACATTGAAGTTATGACAAAATTCTACTGCTTCTTCCAACTGGTCAAGTGTAAAATTGGCGGCATAATCCCTGGCACCGTACATTTTACCGGAAAGGTACACGCAATCGGCGCCGCTAAAGACACTTGCCTTAAGCACTTCCATACTTCCAACGGGTGACAGTACTTTACAATCGTTATCCAAGAAAAATTCCTCCCACAAATTAAAGCATATACTTTTATATTAATTTTAAGATATATCTAATTAACACTTTAACAGGGTATAAAAAATGTATGTAGTATTGGAAGGAATCGACGGCGTGGGAAAATCCACACACATTAATCTGTTGGAAAAGTTTTACGACTCCAAGGGCATCAAAACGAAAAGAATGGCCGAACCAACGGATTCTCCAGTAGGACAATTAATAAGACAGGAATTGAAAAATGAAAATTCGGTAAATGAAACCAATCAGCAGATGCTGGCGTTACTCTTTGCCGCAGATAGATTAACGCAGAAAGATGAGATATTGAAGTATAAGCATAACCCCGATAATCTCTTGTTGAGTGACAGATCATTCTATTCAAGCATCTGCTATCAGAATTCCTATTCTATTACACCGAAGTGGATTTATCAAATAAATCAGCAGATACCACGCCCGGACTTATTGATAATACTTGACTTGAACGAGAAGGTGGCAATGGAAAGATGTCAGGGCGATGAAGTCTTTGAAAATCTGCAGTTTCTTCGAAGAACAAGACAAAACTACCTTAAACTCTTAAGGTATAATAATGCTGTTAAGGTATCTGCTTACGGTAACGTTAATCAAGTACAAAAAGAGATTCGCAAAGTGATGGATAATCGGCTATTCAAAGGATAAGTGCCTTCATAATCCAATCTACTGCATCGCTATTTTTAATAAAAAAAGGCTGAAAGGAAATGGAATAATCTTTTCCATATGGCCTTCAACAAACCGGTTCAACTTTATCATTACTGTTTTTCAACCGATTCCGGATTGTGTGGGAATATTTAATCCGAGATGACTTAAATGTTAAGCCTTTCGCTCATGGTATCCACAATATAATTGATGGCATCGTTGATGTCAATTAATCTGCCATGTAACATTGGACCGTCATCGGATTGCTTGAGCTTGACGTCATATTTTTCGACGGCTTCCTGTATTTCAGTAACTGTTGGGCCCGGTGGCAGTACTACGTCAACCACGTGTTTTGATGCTCTTCTCAAATCCTCCAGTTCCCCTTCAAACAATAATATCCCCTTATCTGTTTGAAGCATGTTCAAATGATATTCACTGATCATTTCATCTACTTGTCTGGGATTCATTCCAGACAATACTCTCATTGTATGTTTAACCATTATAATCACCTGTTTGCCATGTATTCTCTTGCCGGTTCCAATTTGTCAGTCAGATACTTGCTGACTGTATTTTTCAAATCCATCGGATGAAGTTCGCCTTTCTGATAGATGTCTATCAATTCTTCTTCGGTCAATTCAAGGTTTCCACCGAATTTTTCAGGTCTTTCGATTAAGATCTTGTCGTTTTCGTCAAATATGTAGTAATGTGCCAATTCCATAACAGGGTTGTCTTCAACTACTCCCGTCGGGCAGAAACTTTTATTGATCTTGTTTTTGATTTCTTTTGGGTCGTCGTCAATCGCTATGAAATTGCCCTTGCTGCTGGACATCTTTGCAGATCCGTCAGTTCCGTGGATAAGAGGTATGTGTATGCACACCGGTGAAGGATATCCAATTTTCGGAAGTACTTCTCTTGCAAGCATGTGTATCTTACGTTGTTCCATACCACCTACCGCAACATCTATTCCCAAGTCCTCAATGTCCAATGCTTGCATGATTGGATACATGGCCTCTGCAACGTTATGGGTTTCATCCCTTGAAATCTGTGCCATACTGCGCTGGGCTCTTTGAATTGTAACGGATTGCGCTACCTTAAATACCTTAAACATATATTGCGGACTCATCCTGTCGGAACCGAGTATGAATTCCGTGTCTTCGCTTAAACCCAAAGCCTTGAAACATTCCGTATTGTATTTTGCAGTTTCCCGTATATCCTCCAGAGTTCCTTTACCGTTTAAATATGCATGCAAATCCGCGATGAATATTTTTATTTTAAAACCTGCATCCTGCAGTGCTTTCATACGTTTAATCGTTAAAGCATGTCCCAGGTGTATTTTACCCGATGGTTCAAAACCCACGTATGCGGTCTTTTCATCTTTTTTTAGTATCTGTCTTAATTCATCAACTTCAATAATTTCTGCTGTATCCTTACTGATATTTGCTATAGCTTCTTCAATATCCATATTATCTTTTCTCCATTAATTATTTATATTTCAATGCTTGTTTGATTAATAATCTCCTCATTAATTCTCATTACTTAATTATCGTCTAATATTACATAAATTCTATCCTGAATCTTGATTACATTGATTTGTTCTCCAATATTCAGATTATTCATAACGTCTAACCTCTTCAAATCTACGGTATCGTAGTTGTCCGGATCAAGTATTTGAATTTCGTTAGGGGTCATGTTGGTTACGGTGGTTGTTTTTATGTCGTTTATATCCGCTATCTTCTTAATGTTGTCATATTCCTTCCAACTGATTGACTCTGTAGAATAATCGTTTAGGTTAATTCCCGAGAACTTATGGCTTCCTATCTTTTCAATTCTGATAATCTTATCTTCATAGCTTATAAAGTCATTCTTATTAAATGATGGAAGTCTAAGTAAAATCCAAGAGCGATAAAGGTCTTTGCTGCGTGACTTGTCATGACCGACGATTTTACGTGACTGTGTTATTGTTCCGCCGAACTGTTTTTGAAGGTTCACTACAATCTTATGGGCCGCATTGTGGCTGCCTACCTGATAGTCAATACCTTCTTTAAGTACAATACGTTCGGTTACATATGCCAGTTTATTTGTTTTGCACAATCTTTGAATTTCATTGGATATGAATTCGTCGGCTTTTCTGATTTCTTCATCAAGAAGTTTTCTATCATCAGCCCTTAATTGGATTACTGCCTCATAGTAACCGGAATAATATTTGCTGCAATCTGGACAAACTCCCTTTTCCACCTTAACTTCAATGGGATACTCCCTATTTATGGCAGTACCAATCACATTACCGCTTACATGAATGATGCATTCATATACCGTACCCCTGTTATTTATTATTTGGGTATAAATGTCCACATCTTCAAGTTTGGGATTCACTTCGATGTTTTTTTGAATGGCGTCATTGATAATCTCGTCATCATAATAACCTACTTGCTGCCATTTATTTTTCTTTAATGTTGCACCACAATGGGAACATACAGTAAACGTCGTATATTCGGGTAATTTAATGGCTTCAAACTCATTCAAGTAGCATTTCTTGCAAAGACCATCATATAACTTTTCCTGACTATCACATAATAAGCAAAACATAATCATTATCACTCGAGCATTATTTTTTTTCAATGTATTAATTAGAGGATATATCAAGCGAATTTCTTTTTTAAGATTTAAAAAAAGGTTTAAAGGGGAAGATTAATTTATCTATCGTTATAATGATTTTAATGGTGCTCTTGCTCCACAGGCACTACATTTCAACATGTCAATACGATCTTCACGTATGATTACTGTATCCGGTCTGTTGCATTCATGACACATGACAAAGTTGTCAACATAATCCTTAATCCGATCATTTATCACGTAATGTGTGAACTTACCTTGAAGTATTGCACGATTTCCTTCTACATTTCCGCTAGTACCCAACTCTCTTAATAAGTATTTCAATACGTGTTGAGGGTCTCTGTTTAATGTACTGGATACATCTCCATGGTTTTTAATAATTGTACGATTACCTTGGATGACGGAGTATCCTTTAGGTATCTTAAATCTTTTTGCTTCAAATATCGTATCTGGTAATTGTTCATACGCTTTATCTAATAGTTCTTCATATTCTTCAAATTCAGATTTTCCACTCTTTCTTGGCATTAGTCAAATACCTCCATTTATTTTTTCCTTTTTGATTAAAAAAAATTATATTGATATAATCTTAATTGTCCTAATTAATCTATAATAATATAATATATGTCTCAAGCTTATTATTAACTTTTGTATATTTCTCTATGCTATATTGTAATGGTCACTGGTAGGTTCGTAAATAACACCTTTACTTTTAAGCATATTGATAATTTCATCTACCTTGCTTTCTCCAATGTTGTACTTATCGGCTAATTCTGCATAAACAACCGTTTTAGGAGCACTGCCTTCATAGTCAACACATAACTCTTTGATAACGTCGGTAATGATGTTTATTTTATCCCTTTCGGATTTTGATGTTCTTCCTTCGACCTTATCGATATCCACTTTACCGGTATCCGGATCGTATCCTACTTGTTTCATACAGTTTTCCTGCAGTTGGATAGCCCTCTCGGCATCTTCTTTAGTTACCTCATCACTTAATCTGATACGTGCACTGGCTTCTGCAATACGAACCAATGCCTCTAATTGACGGGCAGTAATCGGTACTGGTGATTCTTCATCTATAGCACCACTACGCATGGTAACATAGAATTCCTGCAATGTCTTGGCGGCCTGATCGCTTAATGTGGGATTGACACTTCTACGTGCATATGCTATGTATTTACGCATAAATTCAGGTTCAATCTCATAGTTAATATTTCTATCCTGATGTATCTTCAGGATATGACCTGCCAAGCTATGATCCCTTTCGGCATTAGGTTTATCTTCAATTATGAATATCAAATCGAAACGGGATAATATAGGTGAAGGCAAGTCAATCTGTTCTGCTATGGATTTGTACCTGTCAAATCTACCGAATTTTGGGTTTGCAGCGGCAAGTACACTGCATCTACTGTTTAACGTAGCCATAATTCCGGCTTTTGCAATGGATATTGTTTGCTGTTCTAATGCCTCGTGTATCGCTGAACGATCTTCTTCACGCATCTTATCCAATTCGTCCACACATACGTTACCTTTATCTCCCAGTACCAGTGCTCCGGCTTCAAGGCTCCAGCCACCAAGGTCGTCACGTACGGCGGCGGCAGTAAGTCCTACACCACTTGTACCTTTACCGCTGGTATAGATACCGCGGGGAGCAAGCTTCGATACATATTTGAGTATTTGGGATTTACCGATACCCGGATCTCCAACTATCAATATGTGCATATCCCCTCTCATATGGGTTTTGTCCTCCAGGATTTTAGCACTTCCACCGAATAGTTGGAATGCAATTGCTTCCTTTACTTCATAGTAACCTTGGATGGACGGTGCTGTGGAGTTGATAATCTTTTCATAGATATCGGGGCTGCTGGCCAGTTGCCTAATTTCCTCTTCGTCTTCTTCACTAATTTCCAGCTCTTCAAATTCCTGTTCCAATGCTTCAAAGTAATTGCCGTAGATGTAGTTATTGAATCGTTTTGTTTTATCGTCTCGTACTGTCTTTAGAATTCCGGTTATTCTGATTTTGTCTCCGGGAGTTAATGTATCGACAAGATCATCCTCCAGGACTATGTTGATTTGTCTTGGCTGATCACCACCGGATAAGTTTTCCAATGGTTCTTGAAGTTTAACTGTCTGCGTATCCATGTATTTGGATTCCTCTTGAAGTAATTTGAATGATCTTCCACCACATTCTGTGCATACGGCCGGTTCATGAATGATGTTTGATTTTTGAGCTACCTCATGAAGTCTCATACAACCTCTGCATTCAAATACCGCAGTCATAATACGTGGATGAATCTCATCAGTCTTACGTACAATTCCATCAACTGCAATAAACTTGCCGATAAACTCGCTGCGGAGGTATCTGAGAGGTACGTTGTTACGCACATTCTTAAAACGGACGTTCAGCTGTGCATTTTTTCTCTGCGGGTCAATGTTGACAATGGATTTGCTTGCAGCTTCCAAGGTTTCTTCAGGCTTTTCAATTAATAAGTCAGCAGAATCGGGGTCAAATATTTCCAAATCGTTATAGTCAACTATAACAGATTTTTCTTCCGGATACTTATCTAGAACGGCGAATACTTCATCCTTTAAGCGACTACTGAAGAATTCTTCTAATTTTAAAACAGAACTTTTACTTTTAGATTCCACTATACTTTCCATATTATCATTTTAAAACTTTATTCTATATTTAATAATTGTCCCATTAGCAAAATTAAAAAAATAACTCAGTCGGGACTATTCTTACATTATAATTTTTTAATATCAATATTTTAATATAATGTAAAATACAAAAATATAACTAATTATATTATATAAAATTAAATTATTAAGTTTATGTAATTTTTATCAAA
The DNA here is from genome assembly GCA_003266065.1 of Methanosphaera sp. rholeuAM130. Taxonomy (GTDB): domain Archaea; phylum Methanobacteriota; class Methanobacteria; order Methanobacteriales; family Methanobacteriaceae; genus Methanosphaera. The sequence goes on along the minus strand of MUZY01000111.1, from coordinate 8,352 downwards.
AAAATTTATCTAATAGAATAGAGTATATTTTAGGGGTATACAATGAAACGATCAAGATTAAAATTATTCAAGACGACTTCATTAACCATATCATTAATTGGCGTGATATTGATATTGATAACCATTGGTGTAGTGGCTTACATAGCAGTTTCTGGTTTAACAAACACTGTTTCTACATCAGTATCAAGTGGAGCAGAATATGACCAGTTGAACCAATTAAAAAATCAGTATAATAATATCTCCCAAAATTACATGTCTATAAGTGATCAAGTTACTCAAAGTAAGGATAAAAACTTAAAAACAACTTATAACAATGGTAAGTTAAAGTTATCCGAGGCGAATACGACCATAACTTCCATTGAAAATGATATAAATAATGGTAAGTCCGAAGATGTAATAAAATCAAAGATAAACTCAGCGAATGAGGATTTGAAATTTGTTCAGGAAACATACAGTAATATAACATCTTAATTGTATGTTTTCNNAATAATTTTTTGACAAGTATTTTTAAAGCGATTCTTTCAGGCATTTTAATCAAAGTTTATCCTATTTCCATGACCGACAAGATTGCACAATCCTTTTTAACGTCACACTTTTTGTTCAGGGTATCGAAAAAGAGGAAATTCTTGAATAACGTTGAATCATATTTACCGTAAACGAATCAAGACAACATTGGATTAATTTATTTTTTGGATCCTTTAAAACCTCTTGCAACGATATACATTTCACTGCTGCGTTTTCTGGAGGAGTTTGGCTTTGTGGTTTTAACATTCTTGAATTTCTTCTTCAGATTGTTCAGCAATTCCTGGTATGCTTCCCCCTGAAATGCCTTCATGACGAGGTTTCCATCCTTTTTAAGAATATTGTCCGAAATGTTCAATACAGACGTGGCCAAGTCATAAGATCTGAAGTTATCTATATCCTTAATGCCGCACAGTTTGGGACTGGCATCAGATAATATTATATCTGCCTTCCCGTCAATAATCTCCATAATCGTATTTTGAATCTCTTCTGTTGTAAAGTCCCCTTTGACTGCAATGAACGCTTCATGATCAATAGGTTTAATATATTCCAAATCCACGGCCACAACGATGCCCGTACCCTCTTCACCGATAACGTCACAGACAACTTGACTCCATCCGCCGGGTGCTGCCCCTAAATCGACTACTTTATAATCCTCCTTTAATAATTTATACTTTTTATCCAATTGCTTTAATTTATATGATGCACGAGAACGATAATTCTGTTTCTTTGCCAGTTTATAATAATGTTCCTTGTCATGCTTTGCTTTCCATCTGCTCATATCTTCACCTATCTATTATTCCTATTAATTATTTGTATAAATGCTTAAATCTGCTGAAATCCAATGATTTGCAAGTTGGGCTTCCTATAACTACAATTTCGGCTTTGACTTCGCTATCCTTTACTTCCACTAACATAACGCTGGGTTCGGTCATTCTGGGTTGGGTTGGACTTCCCGGATTCAGCAACAGTACATCTTTTATCTGTTGGATTGATGCTTGGTGTGTATGGCCCGTAATTAAAACGTTAACGTCCAGTTGGCGGGCTAAATAATATAATTGTTGGGTATCTCCTTTGGGATATACCACTCCATGTGCAAGTCCGATTTTGACATTTTCAACTTCTATTATTTCCGTGTTGTTCAAGCCCAAATCATAATCACAATTGCCGTGTACAGCTATAACAGGTGCAATCGTTTTCAATGATTCTATAACGTCCAACGTTTCAATATCACCTGCATGCAATATCAAATCAACATCTTCAAATACTTCAAAAACTTTATCCGGAATTTTTTTACTGCGTACCGGTATATGCGTATCTGAAATTACTCCTATTAACATGAAAATTCACTTCTTTTGTTTGTTTCATTAAATTGATGATTATGTCCTCAACTATTAATTTTTACTAAGAAATTATTATCTTGAATTTTTTGTCATTCAATATAATATTATTTATATAATGTATTAAATAATCATTTAATATGAACTTTTTAAAAAAATAAGATATACTAAAATTCGAGGATAATATTTTTATTTTAATAAAAAATAATTAGATTAAAGAGATTTGGGAGATAAAATACATGAGTGAATTAATAATTTGTGAAAAGCCAAAAGTAGCTGAAAAAGTAGCTAAAGCCTTATCTGATTCACCAATTAAAAATTCATACAAACGTGTACCTTACTATGAAATAACAAAAGATGATGGACAAAAAATAACAGTATTGTCGGCTGTCGGTCACTTGTTTTCATTAAAAGCAAAAAATAAAGACAAACGATTATTCGATGTTGAATGGGTACCATTATATGAAACTGATAAATCAAAAAAGTATGTGAAAAATTATGTTGACTTAATCAAGAAGTTTTCAAAAGAAGCGGACAGATTTATACATGCATGCGATTATGATACGGAAGGAACTTTAATTGGTTACAATGCTTTAAAATATGTATGTGGAGATAAAAGTATAGAAAATGCTTTCAGAATGAAATTTTCAGCATTGACAAAGAAAGATTTAATTAAAGCATATTCTGAAGCTTATCCGTTAAAGGATGATTTAAGTTGGGTGGATAGTGGAGAAACAAGACACATATTGGATTATCTGTTTGGAGTAAACATATCTAAGGCGATGACTGAGTCAATAACCAGCGTAACAAATAGATATGTGCAATTATCTGCAGGACGTGTACAAACGCCAACCTTGGCGATACTCGCCGAACGTGAGAAGGAAATAAAAAAATTCATACCTGAACCATACTGGATGATTAAAGCTAAGCTTCCAAAGTCAATAATAGCCGATCATAAAAAAGGTAAAATATTCGACAAAAAAACTGTAGATGAAATACTTGAAAAGTGTAATGGCAAGGATGCTACAGTTACGAAAATTACAAATAGGAAGACTAAAAAAGCATTGCCTGTTCCATTTGAGTTGGGAACACTGCAATCAGAGGCATATGCACAATTCGGTTTTACTCCTAGAAAAACACAGCAGATAGCACAAAACTTATACGTCGAAGGATACACTTCCTATCCTAGAACCTCATCACAGAAATTACCCGCTAACTTGGGTTTGGACAATATATTAAATGATTTGGCCAAAGATCCAAAATATAAGGATAAAATCAAGTCATTAAAAGAGCCGCTCAAACCTAATGAAGGTAAAAAGACCGATGAAGCACATCCTGCTATACATCCAACAGGTACACTGCCTAAGGACATAACTGAAGACTATCAGAAGATTTATGATTTGATAACATACAGGTTCATAAGTCTATTCGGTGAACCTGCAGAAATTGAATCTATGAAAGTGGATTTGGACATCGGTGGAGAAGAATTTGACTTTTCACGACAGAGAATATCCAAGGAAGGATGGTTAAGCCTGGATCCATATCAATATAAAAAGGTTAAAAATGAAGAATTCCCTAACATATCTGAAGGTGAAACTGTATCCGCCAAGGTATTAAGTGAAGAAAAGGAAACAAAACCACCTGCAAGATATAATCAGGCATCAATTATCCGGGAACTGGAAAAACGGGGACTGGGTACAAAATCCACCCGTGCTAATATCGTGGCAATTTTGTACACCAGAAAGTATGTTGAAGGACAGAAGATAACCGTCAATCAATTGGGTGAACGTATAATTGATACGTTGGAAAAATACTCCGAAAGAATCACCAGTGAAAAGATGACACGAGAATTTGAAGACGATATTTCCGAGATTAAAGATAAAAAAATCACCGAGGAAGAAGTTATTGACATTGCCAAGAATGAATTAAACGGAATATTGGATTTGATCGATGACAATCAGGAGAATATAGGTAAGGAATTATTTGAGGCATATGAAAAAAGTAAGATTGTCGCCCAATGCGAATGCGGTGGAAATCTAATAACAATATCATCGCCGCGTGGCGGTAAGTTTGTAGGTTGTTCCAATTATCCTGATTGTAAGAAGACTTATTCGTTACCTGCGGGTGCAAGCGTACTTAAAACCAAATGTGAAAAATGTGGACTTCCGTTAATATCCTTTGGAAAACCAAGACAAAGGGCTTGTCTTGACTCAAAATGCGCAAACGGTGGAAAAGAATCATCGAATGTGGTTGTTGGAGAATGCCCTGACTGTGGAAAAGATTTGCTCAAACGTATGGGAAGATTCGGTGAATTCATCGGTTGTTCAGGATTTCCAAAATGCAGATTTACCTCATCAATAGCCGACTTTGAAAATGCCCAAAAGGAAGAAAAAAGTTAAAAAAATAGTATTCACGCTCACTTTTAATGATTTCTCCTTATCTTATTTTTTTAAAAATATTTTCGAAGTATTTATTCATCTTCGTTTTCTATTTTTAAAGTATTTATTCATCTTCGTTCTTGTTTTCTATTATTATTTCATATAATCTCTTTAGTATTAGGAGCGTTCCCTCTTTGTTGAGATATTTGTCATCCGTCTGTTGTTGTGATGAATAAATACATGCCGGACAACCTGATTCACAGTCGCAGTCCTTTACTAGTTCATAAGACATCTTGATAATCTCTTCAAATAAGTCGAAGGCTTTCTGTGTAAGTCCAACTCCACCTTCAAATCCATCATAGATGAATATCGTCGCATTCAACGTGTCTTCATGCATGTTCTTGGTAACGCCGCCGAGATCGTATGTGTCGCACATTACATGGAATGGACATACGGAGAGTATGACGTTTTCCACACCCTGCAGGCATCCCATGAACATATCCTTAAATTTATCCTCACTTATGAGCAACTCCTCCAGTTCTTCTCTTATGGCAAATGGTATTGTAAACCACATGCCCTTTGTCTTAAAGTCAACCGGAGGCAAATTTAACTTCTTGGACGCTTTAATTTTGCTGAATTCAATGAGGTTGTACCTGTCGTATTTTTCGATTACATTAATGTTACCGTAGTTTAATTTGATGTCTCCTATCTTTTCGCTTTTTTCAATTTTAAGATTTTTGACATCGACTTCCTTTATCGTTTGTGTATGATAGTTCAAATCTTTTTTCTTAACGTATACCCTTTTGTTTTTAATGTCTAACTCTTTCACAAGATATGTTTCGGCGTTATGTATGAGTACCGCGTTTTCATGAGCTTCTCTAAATGCCTGTTTTTGACTCATGGATTCCAGAAACTTTCTGCCGTTGTATACCAAAAATGGTTCGGACATTATTTCGCTGAGACTTACCTTTAAATTTGGATTATCGTCACTGCCCGTTACGTTGTATGACCATTGGTCATGTTTATAGGTGAGCACACCCTGCGTTTCCATTTCACTTATCTCATCAAAGACGACTCCCTGATCATCAAATCCGAAATTATCAGTTTCATTGAATTTTATCGGTATTTCATAGGCTGCACATTTAAGATGACCCCTTAGTATTTCTTCATTGTTCAAATCGATTATTGCATGTTCATGTGAGTTTGTAAAGAATAATTCCGGATGTTTCATGAAGTATTGGTCGAGAGGATTTTGGAATGCGATCATGGTTATGATTGCTTCCTGATTGCTTCTGCCTGCACGTCCGGCTTGTTGCCATGTTGAGATGATTGTACCGGGATAACCGGATATTATGACGCTGTCCAATGAACCTATATTTATCCCCAATTCCAATGCGTTGGTGGTTACTATGCCTTTTATGTCTCCATTTTTTAGTTTATCTTCTATTTTTTTACGTTCTTCAACGGTATAGCCTGCACGGTATGCTGTTACTTTGTTTATTAAATCGGGTCTTGTTTTTTCAAGTTCTTTTTTCGATTTTCTTGCTATCAGTTCAGCCATTTTACGCGATATTTCAAAGCATATTGTTTGAAGATCCTGTTCTATGAATGTGTTGAATAGTTTTTGCGTATCATTATGTATTGAGGGATTTTTTGATTCGATGGCATATGGATTGAAGAACATGAAATACTTCTTGCCCGATGGCGAACCGTTTTCCGTTATTATCTTAAACTTAAGTCCCGTAAGCTTTTCCCCAAATTCCACAGGATTTGCCAGTGTCGCCGTTGATATGATAAACTGTGGGTCTGATCCATAGTATTTGCATATTCTTTTCAATCTTCTAATCAGATAAGCCATGTTTGAACCGAATACTCCTCTGTATTGGTGTGCTTCATCGATTATGATGTATTTGATGTTTTCAAAGAATCGTCTCCATTGATCATGCCATGGCAGTATCAGATGCAGTTCATACGGATTTGTTATAACCAATCTTGACTTTCTTTTTATTTCCGGCCTTTTGGATTTTGGAGTATCTCCATCATACTTGGC
>MUZY01000111.1:0-2046 GCA_003266065.1 Methanosphaera sp. rholeuAM130 | reverse complement strand
TATAATGCGGTATTGTCTTCGTATTTGCATAGGTTTTCCAGTACAGGTAATGAAAATGACAAGGTTTTACCTGATGATGTGGGGGTGGTGATTATAACATTTTCATTGTTTCTTACATGTTCAAGCGTTTCGTATTGGTGTGTGTATAGGGTTATGTCATGATTTTTCAGATATTCTTCCAATGCATTTGGCAGATTTAATTTTTTCGTGGTATATCTTGCTCTTCTGGGCGGTATAATTTCGATATGTTCTATTCTATCCCTATACCATTTTTTATTGTTGAAATATTCTAGTATTTCTGAAATCATGATAATGTTTTCCTTTTTATTCAATCTGCTTTTTTATTCCAGTGTTTTTTCTCGAATAATTATTTGTAACTATGAGACTATTTTTGATTTTCATCTCTAATAATTTTTTTTAGTTTTTATAAAATCAATTGTGGTTTATTTTTTTATGAATGTTTTTTAAGTAATTTAGATAATTCTTTTCTTATAATAATTGTTAATTAAAATACTTTAAATATATCTTAAAACTTAAATCTATATAAGGATAGTTGTTAATTGATATGACAATTTTTCAATACTATATATTTATCAGATTATTCTCGTTAGATATAGTTTATAATTTGAATTTAATCAGTATTTATCAATTTATCATAGTATTTACTTATCATTATCCTTTCTTTTATCTATTATGGAGGTAAAAAGGAGAATTAATAACATGGACGTAAAAAATTTAACATTAAAAATAGTACCTATAATAGTGGTACTACTTCTAGTATTAACGGTTTTTGCCATAAGGGCAGAAACTATAAACATTGGAGGAATCTCTAATTCAACAGTAAAAGAATTGTATCAAGATGATTCTGGTATGCCATACTTTACAGAGATAGACTCATATTATAATTATCGTTTAACTGAGAATTACTTAAATACAGGTCACTTAGGGGATACTGTTGTCAACGGAACGGATTGGGATTCATTGTCAACGTCGCCTAATGGTCGTGAAGCGAACTATCAACCAATGATTATTGTATTGGCCGCTAGTGTATACAAATTTTTAAATTCATTCACCAGTGTGTCTTTAACTCAAGTAGCCTTTTGGTTAGGTCCGTTCATCGGATCACTTGCAGTTATACCTGCATTTTACATAGTCAAAAGGGCAACAAATAGTACTTGGGGTGCAATAATAGCGGGATTAATTGCAGGTGCAGCACCGGCATATTTCACACACACATATGGTGGGTTCTTCGATACAGATATGTTCAACGTATTGCTGCCATTGCTGATTGTACTGTTCTTATCTGAAGCAGTTTATGCCAAAAGACCAATATTCAAGGCAATATTTGCCGCAATATCAGCAATCTGTCTGGGTCTTTTCTCAATGGCATGGAGCGGATACACTTATATGGTACTGTTAACCTTTGCAACTTTAATATTATACATCCCCGCATCCTATATTATGGATAGAAGGGACGGTATAAAAATTGATAATAAGATGCAGTGGCTTAAAAATAATCCGGTAACAATACCTTTGATTGTATTTATCATACTGTCGGTAGCAATACTTGCAGTAACTGTAGGTTCATCAATGTTTGAATCAATAACCAGCGTAGTCGGTTTGTCAACAAGCCTTCAAAGTGCAACAGCCGGTACAGCATATCCTAACGTATATGTGTCAGTAGGTGAAATGCAAATTCCACAGGTAGTGGATGTAGCAAATCAGAGTGGTGGAATATTTACCATTATCTTCGCATTCTTGGGATTTGTCATAATGGGAGTTGCATTAGGTAGAAAAGCTAAGGTTGAAGAAAAACATGAACCTAAAGAACAGGCCGATGATGTTGATAAGAAAAAAGTAAGAACAAGAAGATACACGCCAAAAACCAAAAAAGCGGAAGAAATAATTCAACATGAATTGGATAAACGATTCATACCTGGAAACTTCGTTTGGACACAACAGGAAAAATACAACAACTTATTCCTGTTTGTATTGTTAGCCTTATGGGTTTTAGGTATAGCTGTAATGTTAACACAGGGTACAAGG
>MUZY01000229.1 GCA_003266065.1 Methanosphaera sp. rholeuAM130 | reverse complement strand
CAGGCACCTAAAAAAGTCGCCACAGGAAAAACCATCACAATCAACCTAACCATAACAGATACAGATAAAAAACCGGTAAACGGAACGGCAGTAATAAAAATAAACGGACTAAGCATAAAAGACACCAACACAAACACATCAGCAATAACCATCAAAAACGGTACGGGAACACTGACAATGACACTGGCAAGCTACAGTGGAAAAGAATACACAATAACAGCAATATTCTCCAAATCAGGATTCAACAGAGCAGAAAACACAACAAAAATGACAGTAACCAAAGCAACATACAAAACATTCACAATAAAACTAAACGGAACAAGCGAACAAAAAATAAAAATCAAACAAACACTCACAGACACCAACGGAAACAAAATATACGGAAACACACAAGTAGCAATAAAACTAGGAGACAGAACAGTAAAAACACTAACAGTAACCAACTCCATACTCGACACCGAAATAACAGTACCATACCTACCGCCGGGAGAAAACAAATTCAAAATAACACTAGGCGAAAACTACAGATACAACTCAAAAGTAATAAACTCAACAATAAACATATCCAAACAGGACGTAACCGTAAACATAACACCAATAACAGCAACACCAGGAAAAACCGTCACACTCAAAGCAACACTCACAAACAAAAACACAAAAACACCAGTCATAAGCGGACAATACATATTCAAAGTAAACGGAAAAACCGTCCCACTAATCACAGAATTCTTCGAAGAAAAATACACAACACAAAACATTACAAAAGGAATAGCAAAATGGAACTACACCATACCAAACTACATGAACCCCGGAGTCTATGAAATAGCACTCAACTACAACGGAAACACACAATCCAACCCAATCAAATACGCATCAAAATCCTTGACCGTAAACTAATAAAATTATTTGACCCCCACTTCTTCTATTTTCATATTTATTTTCTGCATCAAAATTAGTCATGATTATTGATTATAATCATTAAAATCGAAATATGTAAAAATTGATTCATCAAAAAAGATAAAATACAAATATGAATATCAAACAACATAATTATAAAGCTTATTTTTAAAAATACTATAATAAAAACATAATAATAAATATCTAAAAAAATAAATTAAAAATTATTATTGAGAGGGATTTTATGGAATATTTCAATTTATCGTCAAGTCAGAAAATGTTATTATTTTCTGAAATAAACTACGAGAACAACACTTCATTTTACTTAAAATTTAGAAAAGATTATGACTTAACTGAAATTAATCATGTTAAAGAAGCTATCGAATACATTACAAAAAAATATTTAAATCTACAGATTACGGTTGATGCCAATGGTGATTACAAACAACATTATGTGAATCAGAATGTCGACATAGACTGTTTTGATATTTCAAATGAAAGTTTAGATGATTTCATTGAAGAATATTTGGACAATCCTTTTGATAATCTTATTGACAGTCCGATGTATAAATGGGCAGTATTGAAAACTGAAGATAAAGCCGTGCTTATCAGTGTAGTTCAGCACATACTGCTTGATGGTACTTCATTATTTTCAATAATACCTAAAGAAATTGACAGATACATTACCTGTCTTAAAAATAATGATAAATACACCCCAATAGATTTTTCATATGAAGATTACGTAAATAAAGAGGCAGAATACCTCAAATCAACAGAAGCGATTGAAGATAAGAAGTATTGGTTAAAAAGATTAGAGGATTATAATCAGGATTGGTATTCGTTTGAACTAGAAAGTTTTGAATCAAAAGAGATAATAATAGATGAAATTCCCACATTTGAGTATTCACCATTTATTACTGCACTAGCACTTAATTTTTTATACTTATCCAAGTCTAAAAAAGAAAACAAAATATTTAAAGACATCGTATTGAACACGAGTGTCCACGGCAGATACTTCGGTCAGATAGATGCATTGGGGATGTTTACGAACACAATCCCATTAAGGCTGAAATATGACGAAAACTTAACTTTCGAAGAGCTGCTATCATACTGTAAAGCTGTATTAAAGGAAGGATTGAGTCATGCAAAGTTACAGTTTAGCGAATATACTACAGATTTGAGAAATCATAATATATCCCCCAACTGCATTTCAATGTTTTCAATGGTGTCAAACTCCACAGAATACGACAGCAAATTCTTAACGTTGCAAAAAGATATTGAATTTCCATTGCATTTTAGAATAAATAAGAATTACAGTGACAAAAATGGTTTGCAATCCATCTTTATAGAATACAGTAACGACTGCTTCACTGAAGAGGACATAACTGCCATGTCCAATGGAATACTTTCATTATTAAAGGAAGTTTCAGACAATCCCTACAAGAAATGTGCCGATTATAATGTGGACATTATAGACTTTTTTGAAGCGGAAAACTATTACAACAACCTAATAAATTCATTTGACGAATCTACCATGATATCCCCTGACATTAACCTAGACAAAAGTGGCTATAATAGCATTACCCAATCAATTGATGAGGATAAATTAAAATATATATCCAATCACCATAACATAAGCGAAGAAAATACATTACTGGCAATATTCCTATTTAATTTAACCAAGTTTGCATTCTCTAAAGACATATTAATATCATACAATAATGCGGCCGCAGGATATCACTTCAATAGCGACATGTCCATTGAAGAATACCTGAATGATTTTAACGAAACGCAAAAGGAGTATCCCAACTATCCCCTAGCCAATAATCAAAAATTGAAATTCGAAAGTGAAATATTATTCTCAAGTACTGATTATCCAGACAACGAGCATAAACTTATCTTCAATCATGAGAATGGAAAAATCCGGGTTAAATATGACACGTCATACTATTCAAAGGAGCTGATTGAAGCATTTTTAGATGGAATGAATATATTGATAGATAAGTTCAATTGCGAAAATAACTTATTAAAAGACCTTTCAATAGCCAAAAAAATAGACTTGGATGAAGACTTTAAAATAGAACTTGCAAATGAAGGAGTAATTAACAAAATATTTGAAAATGCAGTACAGGAAAATCCCGATAAAATCATATTATATGCTGAAGACGGCCAATTAACCTACAACGAGTTAAACATTAAGGCAAATAAAATTGCAAACAGTTTAATAGAAAAAGGTGTTGGCGTCGAAGACAAAGTAATGTTTATGATGAGAAGAAACAGCGATTTGATAGCAACAGTATTGGGAATAATCAAAGCAGGAGCTGCGTTTATACCAATTGATCCAAAATATCCTCAAAAAAGAATAGATCAAATTCTCGAAGACAGTGACTCAAAATTCGTTATCACCAGTTCCAATATTGAATATGACGGCAAAAATAGAATAGACATATCCGAATTATTATCCAATAGTAATGACAATAACCCCCATATTGAATTAGATCCGGAGAACTTGGCTTTCCTGATTTACACCTCAGGTTCAACAGGACGTCCTAAAGGAGTGATGATTACCCACAAGGGAATATCCAACTATATAGCCAACGTTCCGGAAAACCAACCGATATATCAGCTCAACCACAAATGCAGAAAATTTGTCTCAATATCGACGGTATCATTCATAGTATTTTTAAGGGAAATCTTCGGTACGATTCTCAACGGATTGCCCGTAATATTTGCAAACGATGAGGAATCTGTAGATCCAACGTTACTTGTTAACTTATTTGATAAAAATGATGCAGACGGATTTGGTTCAACGCCGACAAGACTTCTGGAATACCTCGAACTTGATGAAATTAAGGATATTGTAGCCAGATGTAAAATAGTTATTGTGGGTGGAGAAGCATTTCCACCAATTCTTTACGAAAGATTATCCGAATATACTGATGCTGAAATATATAACTCATATGGGCCGACGGAGGTTACTATCGCTTCACACTATAAACTAATGGATAGTCCAACAGTCACTGCCGGCTGGCCGATGCTTAACGTTGTTGATAAAATCATGGATATAGACGGCAATCAACTGCCACCATACGTACCGGGTGAGATATATGTGGGTGGAGCCGGGATAGCAAGAGGATACATAAACAATCCCGAACAGACAAAAAAAGTATTTACCACAATAAACGGCATAGCATACTATAATACGGGTGATTTGGGTAAAAAGGATGCCGACGGCGAATTGTATGTTCAAGGAAGAAACGATACCCAAATAAAACTCAGAGGTTTAAGAATAGAGTTAATGGAAATAGAAACTGCGATATCGGAATTTAAAAACATCACCTTGACGAAAGTTTTGGTTAAAAAAATTAATGGTGTGGAACATCTTTGTGCATATTATACCTCCCAAAATGATATTGATGAAGGTGAACTTAAGGAACATTTAACCACACTCCTTCCAAAGTATATGATTCCATCATATTTCACGCAATTGGATGCATTTCCAAAAACTCCTAACGGTAAAACAGACTTTAAAAATTTACCCGACCCTGAAATAGATGTTGAAGAATATATAGCCCCAAAAAACAAGAATGAAGAAGAAGTATCAGTGATTGTTGAAGAACTGTTAAATACCGGCAATATCAGCACCAATCAGGACTTATTCAATCTCGGACTTACATCGTTATCCGTCATAAAGGTATCCACATCCATATTTAAAAAGTTAGGTGTGGAAATTAGTGTAATGGACATAATAAATGCAAAGAATATTGAAAACATTGCAAAGCTAATCGATGAAAGTAACGAAGAAGAGAATGTTGCCGCAAATGACGAATATTATGAATTGTCGCCCAACCAATTGGGAATATACTTTGACTGCATAAAAAATCCGGAAAAATTAGGTTATAATCTGCCTAAAAAAATCGTATTTGATAAGAGCATAGATGCATATAAATTAAAAGAAGCGATAACAGAAGCAATAAAACTTCACCCATACCTTAAAAATAAGATTGTTATCCAAGAAGGCAAAATATATAATAAAAGGGATGAAGATTCTGATACTGATGAAATACCTATTGAATTTATGGACGATTTCAATGAAAATTCGTTGAATGATTTTATCAGGGCATTTGATTTGATTGAAAATCAATTGTTCAGATTTAAGATTGTTGTCACACCGAATAATGTTATTCTTCTTGCCGATTTCCACCATATACTAGTTGATGGAACCGCATTGAACATATTATTCAACAACATATCTGCATTATATGATTCAAACGAATCAAGACTGGTTAATGAAACGGCAGATGCTTATGAATACATATATGGTGAAAATAAATACAATTCATCCGAATCAGCAAAAGAAAGTGAAAAGTTCTTTGATGAAATGATGTTTGACTTTGACGAATGTACAATACTTACAACCAACTTAAACGAAAGGGAAGATACTGCCAAAGTAGCTAACATCAAAGTTAAGGTGGATAAAAAAACTGTGGACAAATTATGCGACGACAAAAGAATTAGTCCGAACATATTATTCATGTCATCCACCGTTTTATCCCTTACAAAATATGTTTCAGATAAGAACGTTTTGATATCCACCATCTTTAATGGTAGGGATAATCCAAAATACCACAATACAATAGGCATGATGGTTAAAACATTGCCTATCAGTTTTAAAACAGATCGTGACATGGACATAGAACAATACTTCGGCAGCGTGAACAATTCATGGATGGACGTTTTGAATAATTCATCTTTCAATTATATTGAAATTGCAAACAAATACGGACTTTACCCGGATTTCCTATATGCATTCCATGGCAAAATAATTGAAGACATAAATATCGGCGGAAAAAAATATGTTAGAGAATCAATGGAATATGATTCATTGAGATTTAAGGTAGCCTTGAATATCATTGAAATAAATGACGAGTATGTAATATCCATAGATTACAACGATGCACTATACTCCGAAGACTATATTTCAACATTTGCAGAGAGCATTAAAAGGGTTATCACCGAATTTAATGATAAGAAAGAGGAACTTTCAACAACGAAAATTAGAGACATATCCTTGGTTGAGGAAAAGGAAGCATCAATTGAAGAAATAGACGTTAAGTTTGTACAGGAACTATTTGAAAAGAATGTGGAAGAAAACCGGGACAAGATTGCATTGATATGCTGCGATGAACAATTAACATATGATCAGTTAAATAAAAGGGCAAATAGAGTAGCACATGCACTTATAAACAGGGGAGTAAAACCGGGCAGTAAAATAATACACATGCTCCCTAGAACCGGTGATTTGATAGTTGCAATGCTGGGAATATTAAAAGCGGGATGTGCATTTATTCCACTGGCAAATGATTATCCTGAAGACAGGGTTAAGTATATTCATGAAAATAGTGACGCGGACTGGGTAATATCCGAGAATAATCTTAAAAATTCAGTGAATGTAAAAACGTTATTAACTGAATCAAATGATGAAACAAATCCGAAAATAAACATAAACAGTGACGACTTGGCATACATGATATACACTTCCGGTACGACCGGAAAACCTAAAGGGGTCATGGTGACGAATGAAAACGTTGCAAACTTATTTGCGAATACCGACAACAACTACGTTTATAATCTGTTCAAAACATTAAACACTCTCCTATCGATTTCAACCGTATCATTCGACGCTTCATTGATTGAATTACTGGGTTCATTCCTAACCGGTCGAACGCTCATTTTTGCAAATGACCAAGAAAGCAAAGACATATTTGAACTGATAGATCTAATCAAAAAAACAAAACCGGATTATATGGGTACGACACCTTCCAGATTACTGCAGTATATGGAATTTGACGGATTTAATGAACAACTGGCAAACTTTAAGATAATGCATGTGGGTGGGGAAAAGTTCCCTAAAGAATTGGCGTCAAAACTGGCACATTATAATGTGCAAGCATACAATTCCTATGGGCCGACCGAAACCACTATGGAATCCAACCTTACACTGGTAGAACCGGATAAACCGGTCAGTGTTGGAGGAGGTTTATACAATTATATTACAGATGTCAGGGACATAGATTCAAAGTTACTGCCTGATGGCGTTATGGGAGAATTGTACATAGGAGGAAAAGGAGTAACTAAGGGATATTATAAGAATGATGAAAAAACGAGAAAAAGTTACACGCGGATTGGCCAAACAAATTATTATCGCAGTGGTGACTATGCAATCAGAAAAGATGATGACATCTATATCATGGGAAGGATGGACAATCAGATTAAACTTAGAGGTTTGAGAATAGAACCCGAAGAGATATCATCGGTCATTGCAACATACGATTCAATCATCAAAGCGGTAACGGTAATCAAGAAGATAAATGACATGGATCATCTATGTGCATATTATACTGCCAATTGTGAAATTGACGTTGAAAAATTAAGAAACTATCTGTCCAAAAAATTAACGGATTATATGATTCCGACAGCATTCATGCAATTAGACAAGTTACCTCAAACTCCTAACGGCAAGACGGACATAAAAAGATTGCCCGAACCTGAAATTGATATCGGCAATTATGTACCGCCTAGAGATGAAACTGAAGAAAAACTATGGGACATTATATCCGATATTTTGGGTACAACATCATTCGGTGTGGATACAGACCTATTCAGCATTGGCTTAACCTCCCTTACTATGATGCAAGTGGTTTCCGACATATACGATAACTTCAATACCCAGGTAATGCTTACGGAATTGATGAAAAACAAGACAATAGAGAACATCAAAACATTGATAAAAGAAGACGACATTGAAATGATAGAAAAACAAAAACGTTATCCATTAACGCCTAACCAATTGGGAGTATACTTCGAATGCGTTAAAAATCCTGAAGACATTTCATACAACATACCTATAAAATTGGAATTTGGAAATGAAATTGACCCATACAAACTTAAATCGGCAATTATCCAAGCAATAAACAACCACCCATNNGACTACATCGAAATAACAGACGAAAAGGCGGACGAAGATACATTCACACAGGCATTCATACTGGATGAAGGACCATTATTCAGATTCAGGATATGTAAAGACACCACCCTCTTAGCGGACTTCCACCATATAATCATGGACGGAACGTCACTCAACATACTCTTTGATGAGATAGCAAACATATACGACAAAAAGACTTACCAGTTGGAACAAGTGGACGGATACGAATATTCATTGAATTGTGCTAAAATAGAAAACTCAAATATTTATAATGAAGCAGAAGCATTCTTCTTTGATAAAATAAAAGAGTTTGATGAACCTACACAAATTTCACCCGATTTAAACGGTTTAAGTGAAGAGGGAATATCATTGGAGATAATCAAACACGTCGATAAGAACGAAATAAACAGTTTCTGCAATAACCATCATATTACCCAAAACAATCTTTTCCTGGCAGTAACCTCTTTCGTACTGTCAAAATTCGTTTATAACAAAAGTTTGTTTATAGCGACATTATCCAATGGAAGATATACAAAGGCAGAGGAAAAAACACTTGCAATGATGGTAAAAACACTCCCATTAGCACTAAAACTAGATACCGAACTATCCATCGCAGATTACTTCAAATACATAAATGAAGAATGGTTGAATGTCTTAACCTACTCTTCATATCCATTGACAAAAATATCTGATGAATACAACATTTCACCCGAATTTATCTATACCTATCAAGGCAGAATAAACGAGAGTATGAACATATCATCAAAAAGTGTAAAACGTGAATTCATTGAACATAATTTCCTAAAATTCAATATGGGATTACAGATAGAAGATAATGATGATGACTATAAGTTCATTTACCAATACAATAACCAGTTGTATTCAAAGGAGTTGGTCAATACTTTTATAGACAGCTTCAACATCACGTTAAACAAGTTCATACGTCTTGATGAGAACACCCCATTAAATGATATATCAATCACGGAAGAAGGCAATTGGACCAAAGAGGACATTGAATACGTGGACATCGAAGAACAAAGGGTAAATAAAATCTTTGAAAACTGCG
>MUZY01000224.1:8341-19029 GCA_003266065.1 Methanosphaera sp. rholeuAM130 | reverse complement strand
TATGCTAAAAATCGTTAACTATATATAACTTGAAAAAGATATTTCTTAATAACTACTTTTGTTTTTATGGGGGGGTGGTCGAGCGGTCAAAGGCGCTAGGTTGAGGGCCTAGTGAGGTAGTCTCTTCGCGGGTTCGATTCCCGTCTCCCGCACTTATTTATAACAATACTGTTTTTTCTAAGATATTTTCAAAAAAAAGTTAAATGTAGAAGGTTATTTTTTTAAAAAGTTTAATCGTCCACTTTTATCGTTACCTTTAGCCAAGTGGAATTGCTTAAATCATTTATCAAATCATTATCCAAATCTATGGCTGCCTTGTCGGCATTTATCATGAGTGTCCTGCTGCAGGTAAAGGTGCTTTTTCTGCAGACCATGTCACTGGGATGATCCAAGGATAACTTTGATGAGCCATAACCGAATATCCTGTCAGTTGCATTTGGCGTCTCCAGTATCAATTCGATTTTCGTATCATCACGTCGTATTTTATCCTTCAGTTGCTGTGGAAAATCGTTTAATGTCACGCTGCTGTTTAATCCTATTATACAGTCCCCTTTTAGTGTCAGCGTGTCATCGGTTGTTATTTCAAATGTCGTTTTATGCTTTGACAATACGTTTTTATGGCCTGTCGCCTGAAATGTGTATTCCATATTTACCCTCCATACTTATCCATGTACGCATAGTCCTTCTTATTTGTCATTATCCTATTTAATGAGTAGATGATTAGTTCCGAGAAGAGCACTATCATCAGCAGGAATGAATAATTAAAATCGAAGGCTATTAGAATAACTATCATTATGATAAACAGGACATATGCATATATTCTTGACCAATTGGTTGATAAAAATACTATTATTAGTGATAAAAAGATTATTAATGGAACTTCAAGATCCACCAATTCAAGTAGCGATACGTTGCTGGAATATGCGATTATGACATATGCCATTATTGACAGCAATGATACTGAAATGCAATAATTGATGTTGTCAGTTGAATCAACGTTATCCCTTTGAGTGCTATGACCCGTTTGACTATTTAGTTTAGATACTGAATCATTGTCCTGATTATCCATATGGGTATCTTCATGATTGTCGGATGAGTTATCTTCCGGAGTTCTATCCACCAGCACATATGTCAAATTATTTTTATCAGATTCGTCCATTTTCATTCTCCTATATTATTATTTTAAATAATTTTATATTTTATCTTTTTGATAGATAGTATCATGAAGGAAGATGCTGTTGACAAGGGATGTTACTGTTTGATAGTTCACGTCAAACAGGATTGCAGAATAAAAATTGGTGCAATGGGCATGTCGAATTTCAGAAAAGGCCATTATGTATATGTCGGCAGTGCATTAAACGGTCTTGAAAGTCGTGTTTCCAGACATATCTCCAAGGACAAGAAAGTTCACTGGCACATGGATTACCTGTCACTCAACAAAAATGCCAAAATAGTTCAGGTGATATACACCCATTGTGATAAAAAAATAGAATGTGATATGTCCCGTCAAATAAATGAAAATGCGATTGATTATATTGAAGATTTTGGTTGTTCTGACTGTAAATGTATGTCTCATTTATATTATTTTGATAGTTATGATGAAGCAGAAAATGTATCGGCAGATGCAATAAAAAAACTTGGATACAAAGCCCACAAGTGGATGTGAATAATGGAATAAAATGTTCAGAAATCAGAAGAAAAATAGCATAACAAGCAAAAATAAAAAAAGTAAAAGGGAAGTAACCTAATTATCGATATATGAATGGAAGAATTTTTCAAAATCCTCAAATTCCATTGGCGTCGGGGTAACCAAATTTTCATTATCCATAATTGTCCTAGTTAACCTGCGATATTCATTTGATTGATCAGAATCCGGAAATACCTCAACAACCGTCTTTGCCTGAAATTCGCTAGTCTGAACAAGGGGACTTCTGGGAATTACGCCGATAACTGTGGTTGAGAGTAGCTTGGCAAATTCGCTGACAATCTCAACTTCGTCTTCAACATTTCGGCAGTTGCAGATAATACCTCCCAACTTACCGTTTAATTTTTTTATTCCCTTTGCAATGTTGTTTGCCGCATACAATGACATGTACTCTCCGCTGGTGACGATATATACCTCATCGGCATATTCCTCCCTTAACGGTACGCTGAATCCTCCACATACGACATCCCCCAACACATCATAAATCACCAGTTCGGGATTGCTATCGAATGCCCCCAACTGATTGAGCAGTTTCATTGCAACTATTACGCCACGACCTGCACACCCAACGCCGGGCTCCGGTCCACCGCTTTCAACACATAATGTGTTGTTAAATCCCTCATACAAAACATCCTCCAGTACCGGCTTCTTATTGTTTCTCATAGTATCGAGTATTGTTGGAATTCTTTTTCCCACCAAGGTTCTCGTCGTATCCGCCTTGGGATCACACCCTATGACAAATGTTGAATTATCATAACTGGCTGCGATATTGGATACCGTGGTGGATTTACCTATTCCACCTTTACCATAGATTGCTATTTTCTTTTTCGTCACTGCATTTCACTCTCCTTTATTGATACTTTTTTGTATACGTGATCATTTTCACGAACAGTATTCTCAAACTTAATTCCGACAAGTCCCTCATTGACGGATTCAATCTTTTCACCATCAACCTGCATTGAGGATACTCTTTCCGTCACGCTTCCTGTCTTATTTCCTTGAATAATCAGCGTGTCACCTATTTTCACCTCGTCCCATACTTTAACTTCCGCAACATTGATTTTCTTATAATAATTGGTTATCTGACCGATATCCACCTTCTTATATGTTGCCTGATTATCAAAACTTGTTTTTTTAGGAACCCTGAAGTAGAATCCCGTGTCAAATCCCCTATTGAATACGCCTGTAAGTTCACTCATCCATTGGGGAATATACTCACCTGACAATTCATCCCACTTACCTGACTGGTATAATCCTATTGCATCACTGTAGCATTTGGTGACTGTTGCCACGTAGTCCGGGGCTCTTGCCCTTCCTTCAATTTTGAATGCGTCGATTCCGGCTTCAATCAGCTGCGGGACATATTCTATCATGCACATATCCCTTGGACTTAATAGCCGGGACTTCTCAATATCGTTATCCTCCGGCGTTTCCAAGATAAGCTCTTTATCTTCTGTTGACCGGATAATCCATTGCTGGCGACATGGCTGCAAACACTCCCCGCAGTTGGCGTTTCTATCATAAAAATAGGAACTTAGGAAGCATCTGCCGGATATTGCCACACACATTGCCCCATGGACAAATGTTTCTATTTCAATGGGAGATTTCTTTTTGATTCTTTTTATATCCTCCAGGGACAATTCACGTGACAGTACCGCACGGCTAACGCCCAATTCCTTATATGCCTTTAGTGCTTCGACATTTGTAATGTTTGCCTGTACGCTTAAATGCAGGTCGATGGAAGAATTTCTGGCCACGTTAATCATTCCAATATCCGAGATTATCAATGCGTCAACGTCAAAGGATTCGAGTTTTTCCAACTGCCTTTTATATTTTTCAAGCTGATTATCCGATACGATGGTATTGGTACATACGTAGACCTTTTTACCATTATCATGACATTGAATGGCGATATCCCCGATGTCGTCCAAGTTGATATTTGCTACATTTGCACGCATATTATAATCGGTTATTCCAACATAAACGCTGTCGGCATTATTGTTTATTGCGGCACTGACACATCTTTTATCCTTTGCAGGAGCTAATAATTCTACCATAATTTCAACCTAATGTAATTTAAAAAAAAATAGTTGAAGAATAGGATTATTCTTCTTTATATAATTCTGGTGGGATGATTGTAGGATATTCTTCTGTTATGCATCCTAGACATAAATCTTCACGGCGTGTACCTATAGATTCCACAAGTCCTTCCATGCTGATATATCCTATGGAATCCACTCCGATGGCATCACGGATTTCTTCGTTTGTCCTGTCTACCGCTATGAGCTCTTCTTTAGTTGCCATGGCAATTCCATAGTAGCATGGAGCGATAATTTCAGGACATCCGATTAATAGGTGTACTTCCTTTGCACCGGCATCTCTTATCATTTTAATGATTGTCCGTGATGTTGTTCCCCTGACGACACTATCATCTATTACAATTACCTTTTTATCATTTATTACCTCATCAAGTGCATTCATTTTCATTTTTACGGCTATATCTCTATCTTTTTGTGTTGGCATGATAAATGTTCTACCCACATATCTGTTTTTTATCAATCCTTCGGCATATGGTATTCCACTGTGTCTTGAATAGGATAATGTTGCCGGTATGGAAGAGTCGGGTACCGCTATTACAACATCGGCGTCAATTGGATATTCCTTTGCCAGTTGTTTTCCGATATTTAGACGTACCTGATATACGCTTTTGTCGAATATTATGCTGTCCGGTCTTGCAAAGTACAGGTATTCAAACATACAATTAGCCGTATGGTCAGATTTAGGTAGATAATAGCTTGTTTGTACACCATTTTTGATTTCCAATATTTCACCGGCTTCAATTGGACGTACATAATCCATATCCAGTGAGTCGAATGCCACGGTTTCCGATGCTATCACTATAAACTCTTCATCCCCACCCAATGACAACGGTTTCATAGCCAAAGGATCGCAAACGGCATATATTACGCCATTAATCATTAGAACCAAAGCGTATGACCCTATTAACTTAGAGCAGGCTGATTTAATGGCCTCGACAACATCTCCACACTCGGAATATTCCGATAGTATCAAGTGACATATGACCTCGGAGTCAGTGGTTGACTTGAATTCATATCCTGCTTCCATTAGTTCATCACGAAGCAGTGCTGAATTGACGATATCCCCATTATGTGCTTCGGCGATTATTATTTCATCATCACGTTCAACAAATGGCTGTCCATTTGACAGTTCTGATTCACCGGTAGTTGAATAACGTACGTGTCCTATTCCCACATTACCGTTTAAAAGATCCAACAAGTCATTGTTAAATACCTCGGATACCAAACCCATATCTACGTGAGTATTAATTCTACCATCCTTAAAAACACTTATTCCGGCAGATTCCTGCCCTCTATGTTGTAATGTATATAATCCAGAGTAAATCCATGAAGCCACATCCACCGAATCATCAAAAGAATATATACCAACTATTCCACATTTATCTTGCAATGTATCTTGCACTTTTTGTCTCCCCATCGTTTGTGTAATTTAAAAAATGAAGTTGAAGTAAAAATTTATTAATTATAATAATATTTTTCATTTTATCAATACTTATATTTTAGTATGATTTTTTGAGATGAGAAAAGGATTTCTGCAAAGCCATTAAATTAATTAGCTTTAAGATAGATATAATTAACATAGAAGTTATCGGATTTGATTGAGATGAAGGTTAAGTATGAATGTGCATCCTGTATGTTAAGACAATCCCGAGAGGCAATAGAAAATTCCGTTGAAGATTTTGATAAGCGTATGGCCATAACGTTGGAAGTATTGGATTTCATGCATGAAAACTTCAAGAAAGATACCAATTCCAATAAGTTAGGTACGGATTTACATCGCATGATAATGGAATTGACTGGTAATGACGATCCATATAAGCTATATCGTGAAGAGGGAAACAATTTAGCCAAAAGATTAATTCCAAGCGTTACGAGAATTATTGATATGAATCCCACCCTGGAAAGTTACGTTAAAATTGCAGTTTGCGGAAATATTATCGATTTTGGTGCCCTTAAGCAAGACACCGATATGGAAAAGTTAATCAGGGAAAAAATTAATGAAAAACTCATAATCAATGATGTCGACAAATTAGATGAAGATTTGAAAAAGGCAAATAAGATTCTTTATTTGGCCGATAACGGTGGCGAGATAGTCTTTGATAAGTTATTGATTGAAAAGATTAAAGAGGATTATGATCTTGAAATAATACTGGCACTTAAGGAATCGCCCATATTGAATGACGCCATCGTAAGCGATGCCTATGATTTGGGATTAGATAAATATGCCACCATTATCAGTACCGGTACAAACTCAGTTGGTGTTGTGAAGGATTACATTTCGGATGAGTTGACTGACCTGTTAGATAACGTTGACCTGGTTATTAGTAAGGGAATGGGTAACTTTGAAGGTTTGACGGAGATGGACATTAAAACTACGATATATTATCTTTTAAATAGCAAATGTAATGTAATTTCATCACAAATCGGCGTAGATTTAGGAAGCAGCATTTGTTATAGGATGTGATTGTTTCATCATTTTATTTGCTTGCCGTCCATTTCTTATTGAAAGCCGAGGAATAGTTTGATATTATCGTTGAATATGTATTGTATAATCCCACCATATTAGCGTTGTGAATGGATTTTCCTGAGTTTTCGGCAAATACCAGCATCATTTCCTTGTAATCCCTTATGATAAGTTGTGCCGATGGAAGTTTGACATACTTTACCTCGACGGGCAATTCGGACAAAATATTTTTCAGATTTATTGTAACCCCGTCTACAACACATTCATAGACCGCCAATATCTTGACTTGAACACCCCTCTGATTTAATTTTATGATTATCCTTTTGAATGAATCTATTTCCGACGGCAATATAAATCCCAATCGTATCAAAACCACTTTTTTTGACTTGTTCAATATGTCCTTTTGTTTTTGTACAATCTTTTTAATTTCCTCTATTGATTGGATGGGAGTATTGACTGTCGGCAATTTGTTTTCATATATTTCAATCAGATTTTCTTCCAGTATCCTCAATTCATTTAAAAATTCTTCCTTATAATTTTTCAATGATTCGGATGGATCTATCACGTCATATTCAAGAGGTCTTCCCTGACGAATAATAATTAAATTCTTTTGTTCCAAACTTTCAAGTACCGGATATATCTTTGAACGCGGAACTTGTGCTTCTTTACTTATCGTGTCAGCCTTTGACGATATCAATGATATCAATGCCAGATATGCCTTCGATTCATAGTCGGTTAGCCCCATTTTTTTAAGAATTGCTAAGTTTTCATCATTACCCATTTACAACACCTTCACAGTATGCTCATTATTTTTATTATATGCATCCAAGACTATATAAACTTTTGTCCCAAATTCACTTATATAGTGACAAAATATTATATGCATATAAATGCAATATTAATACAACAAATAGAAGGTGATATAAAATGAACGACAATATGTTTTGTTACCAATGCTCACAAGCAATACAAGGCGAAGGATGTACGAAAATGGGTATGTGCGGAAAAGATGAAACGCTGGCAAGACTGCAGGATAACCTGATTTTTGCCGCCAAAGGAATAGCCGCATACAACTACCAATTGGAAGAGTTTGGAAAAAGTGATGAAGAAGTAAACAAATTCATTACAAAAGCGTTATACTCAACACTAACAAACGTAAACTTTGACATTACCAGTTTTATAGAAATGGCATTGGAAGCCGGTGAAATAAACATTAAAGTAATGGACGCACTTAAGCAAGCTCACATTGAAAACTATGGGGAACCGGTACCTGTTGAAGTTCAAAAAGGTGCAAGCAAAGGGCATGCAATACTTGTAACCGGTCACGACCTGAAGGTATTGGAAGAACTGTTAAAACAAACCGAAGGAAAAGACATAAACATTTACACCCATAGTGAAATGCTCATAGCACACGGATATCCGGAACTTAAAAAATACGAACATCTCAAAGGACAACTGGGCGGACCATGGTTTGACCAGAAAGAGATTTTCGAAAAATATGAAATACCTGTACTTGTAACAACAAACTGCGGACTTATACCTAAAGACAGCTATAAGAATAGGATATACACATCAGGTATAGCACAGCTTCCTGAAGTACCACATATCGATGATTATGAATTCAGTGACATAATAAGTCAAGCCCTCGAGCTTCCAGAACTTGAAGATGAAATAGACAAATCATCCTACACCACAGGATTCGGAAAGGATACCGTGCTGTCACTGGCCGACAAAATAAAAGAACTGGTACTTGCAGGAAAAATCAGACAATTCTTTGTAATGGGAGGATGTGATGTGCCAAATCCTAAAATGACATATTACACCGAATTTGCAAAACAATTGCCTGATGATACTGTAATATTATCAGTAGGCTGTGGAAAATACAGATTCAATGACTTGGATTTGGGTGACATTGAAGGCATACCAAGACATATTGACTTAGGCCAATGCAACGATGCAATCGTAGGAGCAGAAATATTAACGGCGCTGACTGAAGTATTCGACATGGGATTAAATGACCTGCCTGTGACCTTCGTATTGAGTTGGATGGAACAAAAAGCAGTATCAATACTCTGGAGCCTATTGGCACTGGGATTAACCAACATACACATTGGACCTATACTGCCTGCATGGGTAGATGAAACGATACTCAACGTACTTGTGGAAAACTTCGATTTAAAACTTATATCAACCCCCGAAGAGGATATTAAAAACATATTAGGATAGATACCTATCCAACCTTTATCTTTTTTTAATAGGACACGAATAAAATCCAATATAAATCAATCCCATATTTAACACTGATTACCCACTTTTAAAAAAAATACAACCCCCTGATTATTAATAAAAATGACTGAAATAATCATATTTTAATAAAATAGTTATCTATAATATAAATTAAAGAAAAAATATTATTTAATGATAATTATAAAAAAAGGGGGAAAGATAATGTCCAAAAAACATTATCATAATATAATAATATTAATTGTACTTTCAACAATATTTCTATCCTTGAGTGTTATATCAGCGGAGGATATTGATAATGACAAGACATCAACCGATACTGCAGAAGATAACACCGAATTTGAGGATAGTTATGAAATAGATGAAGAAACTCCATATGGCAGCAATGATAATAACATATTAAAATCACAAGATGAAAAGATTTTTAAAAGTTCTCAAACAGACAATATTGAAGTAGAATCAACAGACGATTCAATTGAAGAAAATGAAGGCGATTGCAGTTCAAGCATCGTTCAAAAGAATGAAAACGAAACGGCAATATCATTTAGACTCGATTCAGGTGCAAAATTAAATCTTTACATTACAAACAATAGCGCTATTAAACAGTTTAAAACACAAGGATCATACTTCTTCCATGTTATGATGACACCAAACGGATGGGTAGTGGGAACTGGCGGATTAGACTCAGGTACAGAAAATCAAAAAATTGAATCCATAGCCATGAGGATGATAAACAACAATAACATTGATGCACAATCGGTTAACGAAATATTCAAAATTAAACAAAACATAGGACGAGGACACTTTATCATAAAGGCACCTAACGGTACTTATGCGGCCATACAATATTTCTACGGAAAATATACAAAAGAAATGGGAGTATTGAAAAGCGGCGAATACATAGTATGCCCCAACGATCCGAAATATTACCGTAAAGGAAGCTACATATCCACTACCGGAACAACGAACCTAAGCGATGCCACAAGATACCTTGCTTCACACGACAGATACGGTACATTGAGAAGCCAGATTACGACCCTCGAATACGTCAACAGGAATCATCAAAGAAGCATCAATGTATACCTTGCCAACGATGATGGAAGATATGTCGGATGCAATTCCAGAAGCTACTGTAACGACTTTAACATCACAGGAAAAATTATAAGATCTACACAGATACCTGTTATCAACAATAAACTTCATGCTGCAACCTACACCTACAGAGACAAAAACGTTAAGACATTCACAACCACCAACAGCATTTATACAAACGGTTCAACAGTTACCCTAAAGGCCAATGTTGTGGATGACTTATCAGCAAACGTGAATGAAGGAAAGGTAATATTTAAGATAAACGGCCAAACCATCAAAGACGACAGCGGCAATGTCATAAAAGCCAAAGTGACAAACGGTAAAGCCACTTACAGATATAACATACCGTATATCTGGAAGAATAACTTCACATATACTGCAAAATACATCCCTACAGAATATTACAGGGATAGTTCCAGTAAAGAATCTGCAATAATCACAAATCTAATTAAAACAAGCATCAGCATAGACAGCAAAAGCAGCAATAAGATAACAGTTACAACAAACGTAAATTATACGAATAATAACGTTAAAACAACCGGAGGAATGTTGATATATAAGATTAATGGAGTTACTTTGAAGGACAATAACAACAATATCATCAAGACCAGCGTAAAGAATGGAATATCCACATTAACAATAGATAAGAGATATTCACCGAATAAGTATACCCTTACAGTCTCATATATCAGAAGTGATTACAGACAGGACTTCCAGAAAGAATTTACTATAAATCCAATAAATACCAGAATAGTATTAAATCCAATAACAACCAAGTCCTTGAATACAAGAATTAACGGAAAATTGCTGGATGCAAATAACGTGACTGTTAATGGCATAGTTAAAGCATGCGTTAAAATAAACGGCATAACCCTTAAAAATTCAAATAACGAAACAATTATATTTAACGTGACCAATGGAATCATAGCATTCAACATCACTCTGCCAAGTAACTTAAAGGCAAGAACATATAACTTTACATTACAAACCCAGGAAAGAAAGGAATATCGTCCAACAACCGCCAGAACAACGCTAACTCTGCAAATATAATAAATAATATTTAGTTAATATTCACCCCCCTTAT
>MUZY01000224.1:5682-8283 GCA_003266065.1 Methanosphaera sp. rholeuAM130 | reverse complement strand
AAATAATAAAAAAAGAATTAAACAATAATTAACCCTTAGGATTAGTAGTCGTATTTAAAACATCCCCGAACTCCAGATCAGCTAGCCATTTATCCTTACATTCACAGGTAAAGTCATCCAATTCTTCAGGTATTTGTTGGGTTAGGTTTGATTCTATGATTAATGACTTTAATTTTGAATTGCATTTTTTGCAGTTGTATGGCCCTCTTCTTGTTCCAAAACCTGCAGTATCCATTATAAACGGAATATCCACATTTTTTCTGACTTCCTTAATTATCTTTACCGTCGACCATATCCATGGCGGATTATATGACCCTTTCTTCCATAGAGAATCCATTAATGTTCCTGCATGTACTGTTGCCGGACAATATGCCAAACGTTTTACTCCGACTTTTTTAGCATATTTAGCCGATTCAATTGATTCTTCAATTGCCTCCTTTTCAGATATCAATATCGGTTTTACTAGCAGGTATGCTTTGGCTCTTATATCATATTCTTCTATGGAGTTTATAATGTTTACGCAATCTTCAAATGCCTTGTTCGTTATTCCCTTATTAATCTTGTTTTGACGAGTTTCTTCATTATAAGTCTCAAGACCTATACCAATCTCAAAAATTTTATCGGGTATCAGTGATGCAAGTCGAATGAGTGAATCTTCATCAATGTATTCCGGCTTTGATTCAACGATGACCTCTTTTAAATTATCGTAACTATTGAATTTATTGAAGATATATTCCTGCACATTTTCAGGTACTTCGTTGGGATTGAGAAAACTGCCGGACACAAATAATTTTACTGCAACATCATCATAGTCAGATATATCGACTTTATCCAATTGCCTATTCCATTGATTGTCAAAGATTCTTATCAAATCATCATCACTAATATCGCATAACGGCGAATCGGCTATATAACTGCACATCGTACATCCACCGCTTAGAGTTGCCCACTGGCAGCCACTCGTCGGCAGCACAATGAATATCGTATAACCCACACAGTCATATAACCTATCCTCTCCAGCCCAGCTGGCGGCATATGCCTCTAGCGGTTTTTTGTTTTTCTTCTTTTCCATCTTATTTTTTAAGTTTTGAATGGACTTTTCACGGATTTGCTTGTTAATCTTTTGAACCTGCATAATACTCATCCTATTTAATTAAATGAATTTATTACATCCTTCAGTAATTTAAGAGATTTGACCCTATCCTTTCCAATAGGAGAACCTACAACGAACTCATTGACACCCATACTTTCCAATACTTCAATCTTATCGTTGATTTGTGAAGGCGTACCCCATACGCTAAAGGCATTAACCATATCCTCATCCACAGTAGCGACTGCTGACTTGAAATCATTGATTGACAGGTATTCTTTAATCATTCCTGCTGATTCAAGGGATATACCGTGACGGTTCAATACAACTTCCGGTGCACCTGCGATGATAAATGCCACTACAATTTTAGTTTGATTAAATGCCGCAAGCCTATCCTCATCCACACTACAAGCGGTATATGCTGCAAAGTTAAAATCCTTATCTGGATTTGCAGAATTGGATATTCCCTTTTTGATTAATGGCATTGCATGTTCAAAGTCTTTGGGACTGGATGCATTGACAAGACTTCCGTCGGCTATTTTACCCGACAATTCAAGCATCTTAGGTCCTTGAGCTCCGACATATATCGGTATATTATCCTGAACTTTGCTTGTTCCGGTTAACCTGGCACCATTTTTTACCTCTTTACCATCCATAACATCCCTGATTAACTTTACTGCATCTGCCACGGCAGACAATGGTTTGTTCCATTTGATACCCAACGTATTCATGGTTGCTTTATCCCCAGGTCCTATTCCCAGTAATGCCCTGCCGTTTGAGATTTCATCCAAAGTCGTGGTTGCCTGTGCTATTGTAACGGGATTTCTGATAAACGGGTTGGATACTCCTGAACCCATATGTATTGTACTGGTTTCACGAGCCGCCAGTGCCAGTATTTCAAATACATTTTTATTGTTATAATGATCAGTTATCCATACATTTTCAAAACCGATATCCTCTGCTATCCCAATCAATTCAAGAAGATTATCTATAGGTTCATTAGGCAATAATTCTAAAGAAAATTTCAATTACATTACTCTCCTGTAAATCATCAGATTAATTATTATATAGTTATGTAATTTATTATTTCTATATTTTTTTAAGAAAGTAGGGATAATAGAAAGCGTGAAAAAATTGAAAAAAAAAAGGATTCTTGAAAAGAAGAAGAATGTCCTGATGTATATACTTCATCAGCTGCAGAACATATCTGCAAATGGGAGTTATTACTAACTATCGCTTAATGTATTCGTATCATTTTCAAAGTATAACTTGTAAAAGGCATTTGTTGCAAAGAACAACAGAAATACTTCAAAAAGTGTAGAAACCAACATGTCCTCAAATATATATCCGAGAAGGACTAACAGATTGACAACAAATATCAGAACAACCGTGAATATCAGGACAAACTTCATGAATCGTATCCACCCGATATTTCTGACAACCTGCAGAACATATCGCATATCAATTGCTATTTTCATACTGCCATACTTCAACATTAATATTCTTGCAAT
>MUZY01000224.1:0-5641 GCA_003266065.1 Methanosphaera sp. rholeuAM130 | reverse complement strand
GTTAACGACGCCGAATCAATATCCATTTGCAGGACATATTCCTGAATGTTAACGATTGCCGAATAAAGACCGGTTATATGAATGAAAAATATACTTATAATTGCCGAAATTAAAAGGTAATACAATGTAATGAAATACTCCTTTAATCCCTCTAAAAAATGTTCTTTAACATTTAAATGCAATTTTTTACGAAATATGACATGATTTATTATGTTCATACTTATTCCAATCAATATTAGAGTAACTACGGATCTTACAATCACCATTAAAAGATAATAGTTCCCCATTTTATATGATCGTGACAATTGTGAGATTGCTTCGCATGACAACATCAAAATAAATACCAATACAAATGATTTATAATCTGTAAATGGCAACTTTAATGATTCGATTATTATCTCCCTAACTCTCATATTATCTACTACTATCTATATAAACAATCATTTATAATACTTTTTGTTAATTTAAAGATGAATAAATGCCCATACATTATTAATTTAATGTGACATTCAATATTAACGATTTTGTTACTTGAAAAACCCATAATTCAAATGGAATATGATACAATCTTATTTTTTGTTGCTCTATACCATCTATAATTTTAATGTTTTATTGGAAAAAATAGAAAAATAATAAAAAATAGGGGAGTTTAGAATGGCAATTCGGTGTATCTTACTTCACCCGAGTTTCTGCTCCAATTAACGATTGTACCAAAGGAGTTATAATCGGATGTAGCGTCACATTGAACCCATTTACCATTAACATATACTTCTGCCCATACGTGTCCCGTTACAAGTCCGCTTCGGAATACGCAACTTTTACCGTGAACATACCTGGCCGGCAGATTTGCTGTTCTGAACATTGCTACACATACGTGAGCCATGTCCACACAGTTTCCATAACCCTGACTTAGAGTTTGTACTGATCCATACCTTGTATTTGCATAATAACTGTAAGTGGTATATTTGTTTACATAATCAAAAATGGCTTTTGCCTGATTATATGCCCCACTTACACCAGCTATTGCCTTGGCTACAGCATTCTTGAATATTGTGGCGTTGACTTCACAATTCTTGGTTTTGACCAGGTACTGCTGATATCCTGAAGCCACAGTATTGTCGGACGTGTAACTTGATGAATCCGATTTTACCTTTGAAACTACCGCATAAGCCGGCAATATCTTATTGTTGCTGATATATGCCACTACACGAGCGTAGATATACATCGTATCTTCAAAGTTAATCGTACCGATAGCCGTGGAAATCGCTGATGGTGCCCTGGAATTATTTGCATAGAATGAAATTATATTCCCTGCAGCCTTAACATATTCGGATTCCACTAGATTCTTACCGTAACAACTGGTGTTATATGAAGATATGTTAGCTCCAAACTTACCGTTTGAATAGGTTTTATTTGTCGTGACGACCTCTGCCAATAAGTATAAAAACTCCGGCATTGCAACGTTATCACTTCCTATCACCACATACTTAGGTAAACTTTCATATTGTTCAATATAATTTTTTACCCTGACCGATGCGTCCAATACCTGTGAATAGGAATATGTTGACAATGACGGTACCGTCCTTATATAGGACGAGTTTTTGCTTGACTTGTATTTGGTTGTTCCGCCATATATGGCTTCGATGCTATTGACCTTATTGGTTGACAGTGATGAGGTGCTAAAGGATATGGTTGCCACACCACCTGAAACCGTTGTGCTACCCGCGGAAACTCCATTCAATTTGATGACAAATTTTCCCCCATCTACAGGGTTATTGCTATCATCCAAAACATTTGCAGTTAACTTAAATGTTTTATCCTTTTGAGCTATATATAATGGTTCGAGTATAATTTTAGTGTTCTTTACACTGAATTTTACAACGGATAATGTTGACTGTTGTGTAGCTTCATAGTTAGTATTGGTTGCCCCAACTTTAGCCGTTAAGGTATAGTTCTTAATCTTCCAGTTAGGAACATCGAATGTTAATGACGCTTTAC
Source organism: Methanosphaera sp. rholeuAM130 (assembly GCA_003266065.1). Lineage (GTDB taxonomy): Archaea > Methanobacteriota > Methanobacteria > Methanobacteriales > Methanobacteriaceae > Methanosphaera. The sequence goes on along the minus strand of MUZY01000224.1, from coordinate 3,643 downwards.
CATTATTTATTTTTGCAGAACCAATTGTTATACCGTTAACCTTGAATACTGTTGTCAATCCATTTACGCTAGTACCGTTGCCGTATGTGAATGTGGCTGAAACGGTTGCAGGCATGTTCGGATTAACTTCAAATGAATTTAGTTTGATGTTTATATCCTGCTTTTGAGTAGATTGCATATAATCCTCATATTTTGTAGACAACGGCAATACAGTACAGTAATTTGGATATTCCCCATTATTATACATATATGCCACTAATCTTGAATAGATATATACGAGATCATTATATCCAATTGTCCCGACACTTGACGTGACTTTCGTTGGATTTTTTGCCGTGTTTTCGTATTCATTGATTACCTTCAAGGATAAGGACGAATATTCATCTTTGTATATTTTCGTATTATAACAGTTAGTATTAGCTGAAGAAGCCTCTGTAAACATTGGATGTACTACAGATGCTTTAGATAATGATGTTTTACTTAACATATATAAAAAGTCATTCATTTTGACTTTTTCATTACCTATTACCACATAATTAGGTAGTTGGTTATTATTTTCAATAAACACTTTTACCCTATTTGCCGCATCACCCAGCTGTGAGAAAGTATACTTGTTTATGGTTGTGGATACTTGCAAGGTAGATGATGATTGACTTGGGTTGAATGATGTTGAACCACCATATTTTGCCAAGATTGTATAATTCTTTTGTGATAAACTAGACGTATCATATAGTATTGATGCCTGATTGTTGACTAGCTTTGCAGTACCAATACTTATACCGTTTAGTTTGAATACCACACTACCCGCCGTACTTTTACCGTCAACGGTTAAAACTGTAGCGGATATGTTTACCTTATCACCTTTTTTTGCATATAGGAATTTGTTTGTGTTTACTGTGGTGTCAATCTTTGAAGTGCTTGTTTTTATGTTGGATTCCTGTTTGTTCAATGTTGTCGTGCTAGAGTTGTTTGCTACAGCATCACCAGCAATTAAATTTGTTTTATTTATAGTACCTTGACTGGTGGTGTCTATAGTGTCAGTGTTTGAATCACCGTTAATGCTTACTATGCTTTTTTCTATAACATTTGATTCTACATTTGATTGTTCATTTGCCGATACAGTCGATATACCGGTACTGTCATCATTGATTGTGTCGCTGGTGGTCGCGCTAACAGCCATCATACTAATCAGGACAACAGCAATGAACATCAAAATCAAATTTCGCTTAATCTTACCGCCTCCATTTAATAAACCAAAATATGAATTATTAATTCGATTGAGTAAGTCATAAATTTTATAATTATATCATAAAATAAAATAACTTTGATATTCTGATTTTATTTAATTTGATTAATCAATTTTTATAAAAAATCGATAAGCAAGCAAATTAAGAATTTAACATATTCTTAATTCTAACTTTTAATTATCTTTATGTTACTATATAAATCTATGTATTTTTTATTACATGTCCTGTTATCGGTATTACTTAAGCATGATTGTTATTGATAATAGCAGGAAAAGCCTGAAGAAATAGTGAGAAAATAGAAAAGTATATAAATAAGAATATACAAAGCTATAAGTGTACTCAAAGACGAGTCTTAAACATAGCTCCCTAGGGTAGTGGCAATCCTCCCGGTCTTTGGAACCGGGGACAGCGGTTCGACTCCGCTGGGAGCTACTATATTTTATCTAATTTTGAAGAAAACTTATTAATGATATTGCATAAATATAACAACTAATTAGTTCTGGAGTAATCTACCATGCCAAACTATGAAGATCCATTGAAAGACTATTTAGATGAAGACCCTGAAAGAAGAGTTAAACTGTTCTACATATACACTAGAATAATGATAATATCCACATTTCTAATAGCATTTGGAGTTATAATGTTCATACTATTGGAATTTGGAATCATATGATTTATTATTATTACATATTTTTTTTAAATCGATTGACTTAAACTTGTTTTAAACAGAAAGCAATAGTTTACGATCAAACTTTCTTCACGACAGAATCATAAACCCTTTTTTGAATCATTTCCGATTTTATCATAGCATTTTCCAATATCCGATCACTGGTTATTATTGTACATATGGGATATGATTTTTTGATTAAATAGTTCTCATCAGATACATCATGCACATTGGAAACATCGTTTAAATTATAATATGCATCTTTAAATGAATAGGGCATCAATTTAACACTGAACTTTTTGACTGAAGGTATGTTTACTTTATTGTTATTGCAAGCATTTATGTGTGCATTTGCAAGGTTAAATTCAAATGACTTTTCGATATTCTCAAAGGTTCCCTGAATTCTAGGGTTAACCTCAATCACATAAACCTTATTGTCCTGCATGACAAAATCGATACCATTGGATCCGACGAGATTATACATACGAGAAATCTTGGAGGAAATATTATAAATCTTATTGCTGTCGTTGACCAAAGGAGTAACATTACCACAGTATAAGAATGAAGTTGCGTTCAACCTTCTTGATCCGATAATCTGGTCTGAAGTTGTAATCATGTCAACGTCACCGGAAGGATATGACAAGAAAGAACTGCTGACGCTGTTGCCGTCAATATACTCCTGAAGTATAAAAGAATCATCCACAACGGAATCCTCATTGAGCCAGTCAATATTAACCCCTCCCGATCCATAGATGGGCTTGACGATGTACCTCTTATCACTTGCATCACTTATCTCGAAGGCTTCATGGACATCATTAAGCTTAAACGTCTCGGGCATTAAGAAATCCTTATGTAACTTTTTATACAATTTATACTTATTATTGACGGCATCGACATCATAATTTCCAATTATCTTGGATTTGGGAAATCTGCTTACGTCAATGTCATTAGAACATATTATATAATCAACTTCATTAACATATTCCATTGCCAAATCAATCAACAGATTCATATCGAAGAAGGAAAACTCATCGGGTACAATCAATTTATCAACGACATCCCTCTGATCCAACAAATCAAAAAAACTAGTGGCATAGACAGTATATCCCAATTCCTTTAAAGATTTGGATAACGGACGGGTATTGGAACCTACTATTAATATTTTTGTAATAATATGCACAACCTGAAAAATCATTATCGTATATTATTAAAATAAGTAAGTTAAAGATTATAAAGATATTTGTTGATGATGAATAATTATCAAGAAAGTTACTCCAAGAAAATGTTAAAAATTGTAAATAATAAATTAAAAAATAGTTTTTGATTTTAGAAAGGATATGAAAAAAGAATAATCATGGAAATAATCCATGAAAATTATTCATTCTCTTGAGTCAATGTTACGCTTAATAACTTTAAGCTGTACAAAACTTTCCCTTTCCATTTCCTCTAAACGCATTTCAATAAATGAAATTGTGTTGTTTATACGAGGAATCATTACATGTTCCAAAGCATTTACTCTTCTTTTAGTTGTTTCAATTTCTTTAGCTAACATGATGATGGTTTTTTCAATTTCTCCAAGTTCAATGATAATCTTTATTGACTCTTCAAATTCCTTAGCGGCTATGTCTAAGTTTGCTGAAGTTCCGGCAAAACCGTAACCTCTGCTTATTACATCGTTATGTGTAGCATGACTTTGAACAACAGGGACAGATACACCCATAATGCTTCT
>MUZY01000274.1 GCA_003266065.1 Methanosphaera sp. rholeuAM130 | reverse complement strand
AAGTAGCAGAAGCTATGCAAGCACAGGGAATAGTATAAATTCACCCACTTTCACCCCCTTTTTCAATCAAAGAACTATCAAACTTATTTTTAAAACATTTAATAATAAACCCAATCTGATTTACAATAATGATTAACCAATCAGCAAATTCAAGATTTGATAAAAGATAAAAAATAACTTCCTTAAAATATTAATGGAAAGTAGGAATTGAATATCATCAAACAAATAAATATTTAAACAAACAAATAGATGCATAGGGATAATATGTATACAACAATTGAATTATTTGCAGGTGCTGGAGGTTTAGCATTGGGTCTTGAAAAATCGGGATTGAAACATGAATTGCTCGTAGAAATAGATAAGGACTGTGTTAATACCTTACAATACAATAGACCCGAATGGAATGTAATCCATGACGATATCAAAAATGTTGATTTTAATGGTTTTGAGGATATAGATATTGTTACCGGTGGCTTTCCTTGTCAAGCGTTCAGTTATGCAGGCAAACGTTTGGGATTTGAGGATACACGTGGAACTTTATTTTTTGAATTTGCCCGTTGCGTAAAGGAGGTAAAACCCCAGATTTGTGTTGCCGAAAATGTTCAGGGACTGGTAAGACATGACAAAGGAAGAACCCTGCAGACAATGATAGACGTTCTTGAATCATTGGGGTATACTGTTCAATACAAAGTTTTAAATTCATGGAATTACGGAGTAGCACAAAAGAGAAAAAGGATGTTTTTGGTCGGAACCCTTAAAAAAATTCCATTTACTTATCCTAAAGAATTAAGTTTTAAACCCACTTTAAAGGATGCCTTGAAAGATGTTCCTCCATCAGAAGGAATCAGTTACTCCAAAAGCAAAAAGGAAATAATGGAGTTAGTACCTCCAGGCGGATGCTGGGTTGATTTACCTGACGATATTCAAAAGGAATACATGGGAAAAAGTTATTATAGTGGTGGCGGAAAGAGGGGTATGGCAAGACGCCTGTCATGGGATGAACCAAGTTTGACCCTTACCACCAGCCCTGCACAAAAACAAACCGAAAGATGCCATCCCGATGAAACAAGACCATTTACCGTTAGAGAATATGCCAGAATTCAATCGTTTCCTGACGAATGGAAATTCTGTGGAAAAATTACTTCACAATATAAACAAATAGGAAATGCCGTCCCGGTTAAGTTAGGTGAAGCTATGGGCAAGTCAATAATTGAATATTTAAACAATGAACATCATGATAAATCAATTCAAACAACATTAACTATTTAAAAATATAATCCACATAATCTCCAAATATATTCTTTTCATCATCAGACATGGTATGGGCATCTATACCAAACTGATTTATTAACACATAATTAATTGCATCAGGTAAAGCGTTTATCAATTGTTTCAAAGCCGTTGGATCTCCTGTTACTAATGTATATAATTCAACACCACTTATTACTTTAATATTAGGATTATAATGAACAATGACTTCATCACTGTTCTTAATTTTTTCGTGATACTCCCAAATTTCATTTTTAGAATTATAATTTTTTTCTATCACATACGCCCAATATATTGTTGCATCAGGATATTTTTTTAGAGTATTCTCCAAATTATTACGCATGGCTAACTGAGATGATGAATTTAAAGTATTGTGTTTATTTTTCAACTCTATAAAAATAGAATCATCATCTTTTTTTAAATCAAGTCCTGAATTATCTCCAACACCTAAGTTAATCCATCCTGGAACTTTACCCAATAAATTTTGATGAAATTCTCCAATTTTGTTGTTTATAGTCTTATCGTTCCTACGTTGAACTTCTCCCTCAGCCCATTTTTCCAAGGATATATTCTGAGTATATACATCGAATAAACATTTGATGAAATCAGTTGTATTTTTTCCATGCTTTAATTCCTTTTCTATATTTACACTGTCATTTTGAGAAACATATGCTTCAACCAATGTTTCCACACAATCTAAAAAATCGTTATCATTTATGTAAGATAAATAAGTGTTCATCTTTTTTTACGGCGAGGATATTGTGTCTTCTTTAGGACACAGGCCAATTGCCGTCCTCCATTTTTTCATCCACCCTTTAATGGGTTCTATTAATTTTAATTTTTTTTGTTTTAATATTATTCTTACTTTTCTTGGTTTATATGGCATTAATGCTTTGCCATGTTGTTTAGTACGCAACGAACATAATCGTTTGCCTCCTATCCTAAAGTAAGTTATCCTTCGACAAGGTTATCTAACAGTTTTTGAATGAATATTACACTTTTCCATCCTGGAATTGTTTAATAATATTCCGTAGAGCTACAGGCTAGGATTAAATACCCGTAGGTACCTATATTATTTGTTAGTAACGTAGCACAAAAATTTGTACTTAGTCTATTAAACCAGTGAATTCGTAGATTAACCTCTACAAATCCACATCCTCTACAGGATGTGGTAGTTTAATTGATTACCTCCATAAGAAGTTAGTAATATTAATACATTTATTAAACCAATTATTAAATATTTCTAAAATTCAGAAAAATACTCCGAATTAATCTTATCGGCATTGTTTAAATTATCTCATCCAAATATCCATAAAATTCCCTTTGACAAATGATAAATTAATTTAGCAATAATGACAAAAATAATAGCAATAAGTAAATCCATTAAAATATTATATTAAAAAAGTGATAAAATGTCAACATACAAAACAT
>MUZY01000184.1:2609-2829 GCA_003266065.1 Methanosphaera sp. rholeuAM130 | reverse complement strand
TTTAAGAAGATCACTCATCGTCGTCGCCTCCAAGGTTTACTTTTCCTCTACCAAATACTAACATTGTAGTTACAACTGCACTTATAAGAATAAATGCTTCACCTAATGTATCGAATCCTCTGAAATCGAATACTATGTCTGTAACTAAGTTTGGTGCTATGTTTACTCCTAATCCTTGATAGATATAATTTATACCAGGGAAAATCATACCACTGAAATT
>MUZY01000184.1:1962-2538 GCA_003266065.1 Methanosphaera sp. rholeuAM130 | reverse complement strand
TGCAATAATTGCTAAAGTTAACACAGCATAAAACATCATGTTGTTTAAATCATCTGAATGTTCTTTGTACAATTTAGGCATTAATGGTGTTCCATACATGAATAATAACATTAATCCAACAACAACTACAACCATTAATGCAGGACTAACTAACCTAATGGTTAATGCTGCAATTAATAATGAAGCCATTAAGACTAATTCAGCAGATAGAATTGATGAAGTCTGTGCTCCCGGTACTAATGTTTTCTCAGGATCTGCCCCAAATGTACTTTTTAATGTTTCTACAAGTTTGTCGTACATATTCATTTTATCACCCACTCATTATAATGCCAAAGCACTTAAAGCCATGACCGCAAGTTTACTGGTTACTAAACTTGGGAATAAACCGATAATTAAACAGATGACTAAGAATACTGCCATTACAACGATTGTTGTCGTTGGAAGTTTTGCACTGGATACTTCCAGTTCATCTGGTTTAGGTCTGAGGAATACTGCATATGCGATTTTGAGGAATGCGAGGAATGTTACGATACTTAATATAATCATGATTATAGCAAGTTCAGGAATTCCTGCCTG
>MUZY01000184.1:0-1957 GCA_003266065.1 Methanosphaera sp. rholeuAM130 | reverse complement strand
GTTGGCATATATTCGAGTAATCCACCAAGTTTACTAATTTTACTTGTTTTGGTTTTGTATAATACTAATCCAAATCCTATAAATAGGAATGAAGTTACTACTAATTCGTTAACTGCCTGGAATAAACCGGCTGTTATACTGTATGGAGTACCTAATCCAAGACCTACTCCGATATAACCTAATTCACCAACTGCAAGGTATGCGATGATACGTTTGTAGTCATCCTGAAGCATAGCCATACAGATACCTAGTATCATAGCGATTACGCTTACTGCCAACATTGCCATTTGAGCTGTTGGTAAATATCCGAATAGTCTTATGATTACTAAACCTATGCTGATACAACCGATTACTGAGAATGCTTGTAATATCATAGATCCGCTTGGTAATCCTTTACTGTAAATTTCTGATTTGATAGCGTTGAATGGTGGTAATCCTGTTGCATATAACCATCCGTAAATTAACATACCTGCAGCAAATACTAATACAGGGTTGTATGGGTTTACTGCTCCGGCATGTATCATGATTACCATATCAGAAATGTTTACGTTACCAGTTAAACCGAGGAGTATTGCAATTCCTGCAAGCATGAATGATCCACCGATTTCTCCAAGTAACATGTATTTTAAACCGGTTTCGTAATTGCCTCTTACTCTTGATACAAGTATTAGACCTACCTGTACTAAAGCTGCAATTTCGAAGAATACGTATAAGTTGAATATATCATCTGTTAATACGAATGCCATTAATGCTGCTGATAGCATGAATAACATGAACAAGTATACACCAGATGTCTTTTTGGTTTCAGCAATGGATATGAATACTGCACACATTGCCACTAAACCTAATACGAATAATATCACTTGTTGTCCTGGACCGAATGCATATGTAATTGCAGGGTGGAAAATTTCCAGTACTGATCCAGAAATAATTGCTTGTGAAGCCTGAGGTAATAATGAAGTTACATTACCTGTTAACAACGGTTTGTATGCTCCAAAGAAGTGGTTACCGTATGTTGCAACTAAAGGTATGATTGGTAAACAGATAGCTGCAATCCATGCAATGACTTTGGTAATTTTTTCGGAACCGTGAATTAGGTTCACCAATATTGCACATATCATAGGTATAATAACCATCAATGGAATAAATATCGTTCCATCCATTAGAATATACCCCCTTGGATTGTAATAATAGCATTATTCATTGTTATCCTCTCCAAGTTTTTTATCGTTTAACAGAACGGTTGCACTGAGTGTACCGTGTCTTTTATATAAAACTACTGAAAGTGCTAACATCACAGCAAGAGTACTTGCACCGATAACAATACTGGTAAGTACTAATGCAAATGGTAAAGGATATGATGCATGACCTAAGAAGTTAGTTACATCCATTTCAGGTAATAATATGTATGTAATACCATTAGCTCTGTAACCTAATGAAACTAGTAAAAGGTTGACTCCATCTCCTATAAATGCTGCTCCAATAATTTTCTTTACAACATTATCTAAGTAGACTAATGCTACTAAACCTATAATCATTAAAAGTGCTGCGGTTATTAATGATCCACATTGAACTGCTTCTATTGCCATTATGCATCACCTTGCCCATCATCTTCTATTACAGGTTCTTCTCTTGTTTTAAATACTGTTAGAGCCACTAATGTTGGAACAATAGCTGCTCCCACTACAGCTTGTGTTAATGCTACATCTGGAGCTAATAAGACCTGATAAATAGCCGCTATCATAAAACCGGTTATGCTGGTTAATATTGCCATCCTCAATAAGTCTTTTTGCATTAAACAAACGATAGCTCCTAAAATTGCCAATATATATAACACAAATGGTACAAAATTTTGCACGAAAATTTCTACGCCTGTCATATTAATGCTCTCCTTGTTCTCCGTGGAAATGTCCACTAGCAATAGCATGTGTTGCAAATGGTGCTAATATAAAGTATA
>MUZY01000136.1 GCA_003266065.1 Methanosphaera sp. rholeuAM130 | reverse complement strand
CAGTCATAATAATTGAAAATAATGTTTTCAATTTCGTATTCAAAATCACGTCCATCAAGAAAGTAATTCCAAACAAGACGACAGCAACCAAAAGTTTTATTTATTAAAACTTCCTGTTCATCATTAGGATAAATCCTAAACTTCTCACCACATTCCATAATAAAAAACCAACCATTGTACCATTAACAGTTAATTCACTTTTTTTCTAATAATACTTCAAAACCTTTTTAAAAGAAAGATAAAATATTCTTATATAATATATAATCAGTTTTGGAAGTACCATATTTTGAAATAAATACATTTATCTCTATAATAGTACTTATATTAATTACTAATATATAAAGTAAATCCAAGAGCATGTGAGAAGTAATCAACATTACAAATCAATTATACATATCATCCAAAAGAGGATACATAACCATCCTAAAAACATAATAAACTGTATTCAGAACAGATAAAGTTAATTAAATTAAAAGACATATCCCTAAATTATCATGAACTGGTTAAATAAAGGTAATATATTATATACAGAGGATATATTAAATTATAATGAGTAAAAATAATGATTTAAAACTTTATAAAAAAAATTTCAATCCCACTGTCTATCGGGTCATGAAAAAATATATATTTCAACTATATCACAAACTAATATATTATTCCCAATAAACTATTACTGGACAGACCCGTATATAAAACCTTAATTATTTTGGATAATTTGANNNATTATACCATAAAGTACACATATTATTGTTATTATTACACAACCAAGGTATCCGCCGATAATCCAAGGATCAGATAAACCTAATATTTGAATCATGCTCATTCACCATCCTTAGCCTTAAACATAGCTTCGATTTCTTTTTCTTCTTCTTTGGTATTGTGTGTAAGTAGGGTTACGACAACTGTAATAATAAATGATAACGGTAATGCTATTACCATCGGATCAACATATGGCCATGGCATTGACGTAAAGAGTACTGCCTGACCTGTCAGCATTTTACATATGCCTATACCTGCTGCCTCTTTTTGATGGGTAAACAATAGACAGAATAAACTGATTATTGTTCCGCTTACGATACCTGCTATGGCTCCCTGTTTTGTTGTGCGTTTCCAGAAGAGTGCACATATATATACTGGCATAAATGCCGCTGCACATATACCGAAGAATATTGTAGTACCCTGTGCCACTACTCCGGCAGGCAATATGAATGCAAGTATAACAGCGATGATAATTCCGATTAGAATACCTACACGAGTCATGCTCATGCTTTCTTTCTTATCCTTTTGAGTTGCTGAGTATACATCGTGACCTATAGCGGAACCCTGTGCATGGAACTGGGTACTTAACGTACTCATGGCCGCACATAATAGCGTTAACGTAAATATATAGGTAAACCACTGGGGCATGGCCGATGAGATGAATGTAGGTATAATCTTATCCACATTTCCTCCGGCTGCCTGGATGGCGATTTGTCCCGTTGTCTGGTAGAAGTATACATTTGACAGTGCTCCAACCACGTATGCTGAGAATGTCGCTACGAATATGAATATTCCACCGACAAGCACTGCTCTGTTTAGCTCCTTATTACTGCTTACGGTCATGAACCTGACTGCCAGTTGAGGCTGTGCTATTGCTCCTACACCTACACCCAGGATGATGGATGTAACCAGGTTCCACCAGAACTGACTTCCGACCTTTGGAAATGTTGTCCAGCCCGTTGCTCCCGTTGCCTTTGCACTTGCAGGGAATAACGGTGCCATATTGGAAAGTGCCGTATGTGCATTTGTTATTCCGCCCAGCATCCAATATATGCTGACCAATAGTACCAGCATTCCAAGGAACATGATTATTCCCTGTACTGAGTCGGTATACATTACTCCTTTTAATCCACCGAATATTACATAGAATCCTATAATTACTGCGAGTATTATAATTGCTATCTGGAATTCTACGCTTAATGTCGTTTCTAAAAATCTTGCAGCTCCTATTAATACACTAGCTGCGTATACTGGCATTGCACAAAAGATCAGCAATCCACTGAAGTATTGTATGAATTTGCTGTTGAATCTTTTTGAGAGGAATTCTGGGAAGGTCATGGCATTCAAGTATTTTCCTATTGCTCTTGTCGGCTTTCCAAAGAATATGAATGCCAGGAATATTCCAACGGCAATATTTAGGAATACCAGCCATAGGATACCCATACCGTTGGTACCGGCTAGTCCACCAAAACCTACAATGGCGGCGGTACTTATGAATGTTGCACCGTAACTTAATGCCATAATGTAAGGATTGGTTTCACGTCCCGCAACCAGGTAATCTTCGTTGTTTGTGGTACGTTTCCACGCGATATATCCTACCAGAACCATCATTGCAATGTATACAAGTATTATTATTGCTAATAGATAATTCATAATATCTCCTTAATTTTATTTTTTTAATTTATATTTTTTTCTATAATATTATTTTTGTTTAAACTACTTAATTATCTTATTGTAAATATTTCAAGTAGTATTTAAAGTTTACTTTAGGGATGTTGTATTTATTTTAAAAAAAGCATTTTTTGTTATACATTTTCATATCTTAACCAATAATACTGTATATATTCCATTAATATTTAAAATATGCTTAAAGATTAATAGAATAGTTGTTAATTAGATAAAAATAGTTAAAGGAGGGAGTTATTTTTTGTTTTTACGATAACTTGATGGTAAAACTCCCATTTCCTTTTTGAAAGCTTTGGTAAATTTGCTGCTACTTTTGTATCCTATCATGTTGGCTATTTTGGATATTGGATAGTCCGTGTTTTTAATCAATTCCTTTGCTCTCAGGAATTTGTATTCCCTATACCAGGTGTAGAGCGGTTTGCCGTACATGTCTCTAAAACAGTTTTTGAGTGTTGTCAGGTTTATGCCATAACTGTTTGCCAATACTTCCAATGAGATGTAACTGGCTATATCCCTGGAGAGATGATTTTTGATTTTTCTGACAACCCTAATCTGTGCATCCGTATATGTTTTATAGTTATTGTTTATTTCGCTGACATTCAGTTCATATAAATAATTGATGATTTCGATTATTTTTATCTGATAAAAAACCTTTTGTGAAATTTCATCCTTGGATTGGTGTGTTCTCATTTCATTTATTATGTCCTTAATTTTGTATTCTGATTTAAAGATGATGTTTTCTTCTTTTTTAAGTATTGAAAAGAGTTCATTCAGTAATTTGTAGTATTCGATTGTATAACTATCCTTATGTTTTTCGATTTCTTTCTTGTTTACAATTATATGCAATAATATAGTTTCTCCATAAAAGCTAAATGAGGTGTCATATGTGGGAATGGCATGTATAAAAACGTCATTTTCTTTAATGGGGATGAATTTGTCATCATCGACTCCTATTTGTGCCTGTCCTTTAATCAGGTAATTGAATATGACTATGTCTTCAGGATGTTCATATTCAAATACCGGATCTTCGTTTGTATATCTCTGAATCAAGTCACATACATTTGAATATGCAATTATTCCAGGAAACAGTTTGTATTCCCGTATGTGAACCTTGAATTTTGCCGGAACATTGATAACAATATTTTTATAACCGTTTTCGTCATGAAAAATCTTCTTATATGGAGAATACTTCTCTTGAATGTTAACATATCTTTTCGTTTCATCTTCTTTCATAAAAATACTCTCCTCGTTTATTATTAATGATAATATTACTATATAATTAATTATGTAATACTCACTATAAAAGTTTTTCATAATTTAAAAATAGGGTATTGAAAAAGGATATTGTCGCAGGATATCCCTTTCAAATATCTGATTGTCTGATAAATAATTCATCAGCCGTAATATTTTTAACTATAATTAATCATATTACTCTATTTATTTAAATAAACAAAAATTATATTTTGTTAATCATATATCTTATTTTCTAAGAATATATATTTTGTCATTATTTATCATTACTTGTTTGAAGAATTATACTAATTAATTTCATTATATCTTTAACCATATGCACTTTTTTTCATGTTTTGAGGATAGTCCTATTTAAGATGGGATTTCAGGGGTGGTTATCTAAGTGGGTTTGCACAAAAAATTTTAAAAAAAACCATTAAATAGTATTCTATTAAAATATATAATTAACGCATAATAAAATTATTAACTGGAGTTAATCTTATGAGTGATTTTGATACATTAAAGGAAAACATGAATGATGACGATTACGAAGTTAGAAAACAGACATGTATTGAATTGGAACAATATCCTGATGAAGCAATAGATTTATTGATAGAAACATTTTCTGATGAAAATCCTCATGTCAGGTTTCAGGCAGCCAAATCATTGGCAAACATAGGTACCGATTCAATCAAACCTCTAATAGCCGCATTAAATACTGATAATCCTCAAATACAAAAATATGTTATATTGGCATTGAAGGATATCGGGGATGACACAGTTGCTACCGAATTGATAGATGCATTGAAATCAGATGATTTTGCTATAAGAAAATTTGCGGCCAAAGCCCTTGGAGAAATGGAGGTCACTGCTGCAGTTGATGATCTTATAGAATTATTGACGGATGATGATTGGGGTGTTAGAACATCCGCTACGAAAGCTTTAGGTGACATAAAAGATAAAAAGGCAATTGATCCAATTAAAAAGGCAAGACGTGCAGCAACGGGGGATAAGGAATTTAAAAAAGTAGCAAATAAGGCACTTAAAAAGATTGACCCTAAACCTAAAAAGAAAAAGGCAAAGAAATAATTTATCTTCCATTTTAAAAAAATAGGTGGGGTTTAAGCCCTACCATTTTATATATTTTGTTTAAATACGTTTCCTCTTCTATTTTTCGTTAATTGTTACCACTAATATTTTCAAGTCTATTTTTTCACGTATACCGTCCGGTAAATGTCATCTCTCTTATTTTCCAATACGGGAATCTGCTCTCTTGCAGTTTTTATCAAGTCCGGATTTAGGTCTGAATATAATATCTCCTCTTTAGCTTTTGCCTGTCGTAGTATGTTTCCCCATGGATCGACAATCATGGAGTGACCCCATGCAACGTAATGTGGATTTTCAACTTGACTAGGACTGGTTGCAACTACAAAGAATTGATTGTCAATGGCACGTGCCCTTAGAAGTGTTTCCCAGTGAAGAGGGCCGGTCGTTTTGTTGAATGCTCCTGGAAGCAGTACGATGTCCGTCTTGTTTTCATTCATCAATGTCCACATCTGATTGAATCGAACGTCATAGCATATTGCCAGTGATATTCTGGCAATGGATGTCTTTACTGTTGTAATGTCATCTCCCGCCGTCAACGTGGCGGATTCGGTAAACTTCATGGTGTCACAGTTGATGTCGAACAGGTGCATCTTCCTGTGTTTGGCTATTATGTCACCGTCGGGGCTTATCAGGTACGCGGTGTTGTAGATGTTGCCGTCTTCAAGTTCTGCAATGGATCCGCACTGCAGGTAGATATTCTCTTGGCTGGCTATTTTACACATCGCATCCAGTGTAGGACTATCCTCCTCTTTTTCAGCATTTTCAATGAACTTATTATTATCATAGGGAGTATTAAACATTTCGGGTAGTGTGATGATATCTGCATGATTGCTTGAGGCTACTTTTATTAATTCAATGGCATGATTGATGTTCTCCTTTTTGTTATCCACCACATCCATCTGACAGCTTGCAATTTTAATGTTTTTCATATCTTTCACTTCAATAATAATTATATACTTATTTATTTATACTTAAAATATATATTATATTATGTTGGTGATATTATATGTATGAAGTTGAAATTGACAGATCAAACTGTAAAGGATGCGGGGCATGTACGAAGACAAGTCAATTGTTATACCTGGACGATGACAATCTGATTGCAATGGAAGGAGCATACGTTGATGATGAACGTGTCGAGGCAATGGTAAAGACTTTGTATGAAATAGAGACTCCTGCAAGCATATGCCCGAACGACTGCTTTACAATCTACGATGATGATACGATGGAAGAAATAGAAATAGAAAGACGTGCACTTATATAGGTGATGAAAATGTTGGATTTATTTCCCGAAGAAAACAAGACATGGAACCTGTTTATATCTTATCCTGTAGAAAGTCAGGATTACAATACATTTATCGAAAGGTTATCAACAGCCACGGAGGCATTCAAATGGAACGACATAACCGATACCGGCGATAACTTTGCAGATGCCATAGCCGACTGCGATGCATTAATAGTACTCTCGGGCCTATGGGAAACTAACAGGGATGTAATGCAGGAGCATATCAATTATGCACGAACCTTCGATAAGGCCATAATAATAATAAGGCCATATGGAGCCGAAGAAATACCCTATGAATTACAGGATGTGGCGACAAAGGTAGTCGGATGGAATACCGCATGCATAGTCGATGCGATATTGCTTGGAATTAATGGGGATGATTATGAGTTTCTAATGTAACCTTTATCTAGAAGAATGAATCTAATGTGGATGCTTTTTGTTTTAACAAATCTAACGGTGGATTCATTTCAATAAATTCCATTTCCAGCTTTTCCAATTCTTCAAGTGCATTATCGGTAATTCCCGGTGCTACAATAGCTCCCCTTACAAATTTCTTGTTGTCTAAAAAACAGTCAATATATCCTTTCAACTGTTTAACTGCATTGGTACCGGCCTTTCTACTTTTAAATTCCAGGATGAACAGATGACCATCCTTATCCTGGCCCATCAAATCAATAAATCCATTTTCTGTCTGATATTCACGTCTTGTAGGTCTGAAACCATTTTCGATAAGCTCCGGCTTTTTCCATGCCAAGTCAACCATGTGCTTTTCATAACCCCTTATTTCAAGGCTTTTTGTATCGACACAGTTGTAATAAGTCACGCTATATGTCTCATCGATGTAGACTATTATTTCCTCTGTAGGCTTCGTTTTTTTGCTGGTTAATATTATGGTATCATCCATTAGTTTGACCTTATTTTTGCACCCGGCTGCCTGCCAATTGACTGGATCCAAATTTAATTCCTGATGAATTATAAATGTTCCATCCTTTTTGACGACAATCAATCTATCTCCAACGTCAAGCTTACTTCTGGCACGACCATTATATTCAACATGACATTTAACAAGTAATATAATCATGGATTTCTTATCCAGTCCTTCATTTATAAGTTTGTAACTGTCCTTTGCACTTGGATTTTCAAGGGTTTTAAATTTAATGATACACAATCCTCCTAGTTAATATATTATATTCAATTAGTATAACTTATTTTTCATCAATATTATTAATGCACGTCATTCATGTATCGGATATGCTCATGTTTTGATTGAAATGAAAATCGCTTACCAAAGTATTTAAATACTCTTTTGATAATATTATATATAGACTTAAAGTTTATATTTATTTATATCAGAATAATTTGGGGAAGTTCATTTTTATGTCTTTTATAGATTTGTTAAAGAAATTTTCAATAATAATATTTGCAGTATTGGCATTGATATTGTCACGAAGCGGATTCAGTTATCTGCTGATTCTTGTTCTGATAGGATTAATAGTATCATATATCAACAGAAGAAAACGTGAAGCAATAATTACGGGTGTACTCTATGCATTGCTAGGCTATATCTTAAGTTACCCTACTGGTCTAATACTCAAGGATTACATGCCGGCTTATACCATACCCGTACAGACAAGTACTACAACTATGATGACCGACTTATTGTTGGGTGCATTGATTCCAATGATTGTAGCGATAATTGTCTGTGGAATAACTGCCGTAATCGGATCCAACATAGCCAAAATCATACACGGAAAATCAGAGGATAAAAAGGAATATGATAACGACGATAGCTATCAGGTAGTATTCACGGATGAAGAAAACCAGACACGCGATTATATCGAAGTGGATGATAAGGAAGAACTGCTAAATCTAACACCTATCCATAAAGCAAAAATGAGAAGGGAAAGAGAAAACGAGGAAGTGGAATACGATGACTGAGGTATTGATAGTAGGTGCAGGAACCGGTGGATTAAGTGTAGCAAGACAGTTGTCAAAAAATCCGGATGTCAACATAACCATAGTGGAAAAAGGGGTTCTATCCGATGCTTCACAGGCATATAACTACTATGACGTGTGGGATAAAAATGAGATGGAACTGATAAAGACCGACGTCGTGGGAGGCTCATCACTAGTCATGGCAGGTAACCTTGTACCGTCACTGGTAGACGAGTTAAAAGAGTATGGCATTGACATAACCCCTCAACTGAAACAGTTAAGAGAAGAATTACAAATAGATACAATGCCCAAGACCCATGAAGGAAAAATAACCAGATTATTGCATGATGCCTCAAGTAGATTGGGACTGGAAATGCAGGACATGCCGAAGGCGATTAACCCTTCAAAGTGCAAACAATGTGGAAAGTGTGCATGGGGATGTCCTCACGGTGCCAAATGGAGTAGTTTAGAGGATTTGAAAGTAGCACAGAAAAATGGTGCAAAACTCATAACGGATGAAGAAGTAACCGGATTGATTGTTGAAGACAATAAAATCAGGGGCATAAAAACAGACAAGGCAAAGCAATACCATGCCGATGTGGTGGTACTGGCCGCAGGTGGAATGAAAACACCTAAATTACTCAGAACAGTTGGTATTAAGGCTGGAGAAACATTCTCTGTTGATCCATTCATAACCGTTGGCGGATACTATAAGGGGGCAATGCAGGACCATGAAATACAGATGAACAAGTACATCAAATTGCCCTATATTGTTATCTCACCACATACCAGCCAATTCCTGCTGCCAAAAATACGTAAAACACATCCGGATGCTACCGTGGATGACATAATAAGTTTAATGATTAAAATACCTGATAACCTTAAGGGCCATGTCTATCAAAATGAGGTAGTCAAAGGCATTGACTTTGAAGATGCGGCACTGCTTGCAAGGGGAGCGGCAATAGCCGGCAGTATACTCACAGAGGCGGGAGCCGATATTGAAAGCATATCCTCCACACATGTAAGGGGAGCACATCTAATCGCATCGGCCAGAATTGGTGAAATTGTGGATAGCAATTTGGAAACGGAAATAGAAAATCTATACGTCGCCGATGGATCGGTCTTGCCGGAAGCTCCGGGACTGCCTCCGATATATACAATACTGGCTTTATCAAGAAGACTGGGCCAATATTTGGCGGATAAGTTATAATCACTTTATCCTGCCATTATTTATTCTTTTTATTTTGTAATTAACAATTTTTCTATAAAAAAAGTAGGTCAGGAGTCTATTCTTGTGATGGATTCGGCCAACGTCTCCAAAAACTCCTTTTGATTAATTTTTTCAACAATTTCCTTAACCAATTCCAGGTCGGCATGCGTTTCGGGATACTTCGGCACGGCTTTACATCCTCCATCTGGGATGATGGACGTTTCATATGTATTGATTCTTTTGGCGATTTCTTCAATTTCAATCTTATCCATAGCTATCAGTGGACTGAATATTGGCATTCTGCAATGATATCGGGTAGCCTCTAAATTGGTCAGAGTCTGGGATGCAACCTGTCCTATACTGCTTCCATCGACAATCGCATTGGCATGTTCCCTTTTAGCCAAAAGCCCGGCACACCGGTACATTCCACTTTTACAAAGCACGCAGGTCATACGTGGGGGAGCTTCATTCAATACCTTTTCAAGATATTTTCCAAATTTTATCGAATAGACTTTTATTGGATTTCCAACCGAATAACGTCTAAGATTATCGGCATTTTTAAGCACCTTTTCAACGGAACCATCACTATACGGATGATTGTCACAGTGCAGCAGTATAACTTGACATCCTCTTTTAAGCATCTGATATGCCGCTACAGGTGAATCGATACCTGACGATATCAGACAAATCACCTTTCCCTGACTGCCGACTGGTAGGCCGCCTGGTCCCTTAATCTTTTCATGATAAATATATGTCTTATCGTCACGTACCTCCACATAGAATGTAAAGTCGGGCTGTGACAGGTTTACTTTTGCATCGCAGACGTCAATGACAACTCCACCGCAGTAGGCCGCCATTTGCTGGCTCGTGAAGTCATGATTTCCGACGCGTCTGCATCTAACTGCAAAGCTATCTTTCTGCGGGTTAAACCTGCCCTCTTCTATAATCTTTCCTGTGATTTCCTCAATTAATGAACTGATGTCATTCTTATTGGTATTGGTCTCAAGTATTGGACTGTATGAGACTATGCCGAATGTTCTTTTGAGAACGTCATTTACTTTGCCGTCTTCTTCATCAGTAATCAGGGTTAATCTTCCCTGATTATTGTTGAACTCGCAGTCCAGTTGCGATTGTATGTTTTTCATTAAATTGTTTTCAAATTTACGTCTAATCTTTGGACTTTTTGTACCTATTTCTCCGTATCTTACAAAATATTTCATAATATCTCCCTCTATAGATTGGTTATTAACGTTGCAAGGTTTTCCAAGTTTTTGATTTCATATATTTTGGCTCCGGCATCAACATAATCATTCACGCAGCTTGTCGGCGTATCCCATTTCGCTTCAGGTTCCGGATTAAAAATCAATACCTTGGAACTTCGTCTTACAATTTCCCTTAAAATTTTGGCACTTTCCAATTCACCATTTTCTCTTTTTCCATTCCAGTCACGGCAATCACTTAAAATTATAACTATGCTTCTATGGTTTAGGTTCGCACTTTCCAAAAATTCCTTAAATGAATTGGCCATATCTGATTGTCCATGTATCATCCCGTTTTTTATTCTTCTGTTATAAATATTCTGATATGATTCATAATATGATTCCAGTTTCAATGCATCGGTAGTTTCAAGTATGGAATTATCGAATTCATAACAGCTAATCTTATCGAACGACTTTTGGCATCCATACAATATTGTGAAAAACCAGTTGTTTATCCAGTCGCATGATCCACTTACGTCACTTAAGAAGATGTGCTTATTTTTGTGGAGGTGTGGCTTTGCATTCTGTAACCTGATTAGCTTTCCGCCATTCTTAAGATTTGTCCTGATTGTTCTTGGCATGTCGATATAATTGGATTGCATTCTTTTTCGGCGTATGCTTCTTCTGGTTCTAATCTTTTGACTTAACTTGCGACACAAGTCAAGAATACGTTCATCAAATGTGTTTATGTTGCTGATGTCCGTCTTCAACAAATCCTTTTCATGTACCTTGATTTTGCGTAGTTGATTCACGTCAAATTCCGGGGGAGTCATTGATTCTATGCTGTAGTCTGATTGTTGACCGTCGGGCAATCCCATAATATCCTCAGGCTGTATGGCCGGATCTTCACGTCGCTGGTCAATAGGCTTAATGCGATATGAGTCATCGTTCTCGAATATTTCATCGAATATTTCGTCAAATCTTTTTTCATCATAGGCTTCCTTAACGTATACGCTCTTTAGGGCGGTTTTCATCTTTGAAATTTCGCTTTCATTCTTGAAGAGATCCCACACCTGGCATGCCGTTTGGGTGCTTCTAATACTGACATTTACTCCCGACTGTCTTAACTGATGTGAAAGAGCCACTATTCTTTCATTTACCATGGATATTTTTTCCTCCAGTAAAGTATACTATTATTTTTATTTCTAATCTTATTTTAGTATTATTATTAAAAAACTTTCATAGGCAAAAATCTATATTCTATGTCATTGAAATATATAATCATATATGATTTTCACTAATTATTTTTAAAGGTATAGGTTATTTCTATGAAGAGGATATTATTATCAGGAACAGGTAGTGGTGTGGGGAAAACAACCATTTCTACGGGTATAATGAAGGCATTATCCGAAGAGCATAAGATACAATCATTTAAGGTTGGCCCGGATTATATAGATCCGTCCTATCATAATTGTGCAACGGGCATAGCCTCCCGTAATTTGGATTCATTTTTCATGTCTGATGGTCAGATTAGATGTTCCTTCAAAAATGCCATGAGGACATCAAAAGCTGATTATGCAATAATAGAAGGTGTACGTGGGTTATATGAAGGTATAAGTCCAGTCACTGATGTGGGAAGTTCATCCTCCATTGCAAAGGCATTGAATGCTCCTGTTGTGTTGATTATAAACAGCAAGAGTCTGGTTCGAAGTGCAGCTGCGATGACGTTAGGTTTTAAGGCATTGGATTCTAAAATAAACATACAGGGCGTAATTTTAAACAATGTCAAAAGCCAAAGACACTACCTTAAAACAAAGGAGTCGGTGGAAAAATTATCAAACACGAAGGTAATCGGTGGCATCATAAGAGATCCATCCATAACAATGGAACAAAGACATTTAGGTTTGATACCGGCCGTTGAAGAGGAAAGAATCAAAACCTTGATTGACAAGTGGGGACAATTGGTAAAGGATAACTTGGATTTGGACATGCTCATTGAGATAATGGACAACTGTGATGATGTAGAAGGGGATTATGAAGGTATATGGAGCAAAGAAAGGACAAAACAAAAGACAAAAATAGCAGTACCATTTGATGAAGCATTTAATTTTTATTATCATGAGAATATAGAGGCATTGGAGTATAATAATGCAGAAATAGTCTATTTCAGCCCTATACATGATGAAGAACTTCCCGATGCCGATGCATTATATATCGGTGGGGGATATCCTGAGATATACAACAAGCAGTTAGGAGAAAACAAGTCCATGCTCAAATCAATTAAGGAATTTTCAGACAATAACCATCCGATATATGCTGAATGCGGGGGTTTGATGTATCTGACAAAATCAATTGATAATGAGCAGATGGTGGGCGTATTCCCATACGACTCCTGTTTGACGAAGAAGGTTCAGGGATTAAGTTATACCATTGCCAAAGTCGTAAAGGATAATCCCATTCAAAAGCTTGGCTCATCATATCATGGACATGAGTTTCATTACTCCAAAGTAAATTATACAGGTAAAAATAAGGGTGACTTCGCATTTGAAATGCAACGGGGCGTGGGAATAAACGGTACCCATGACGGACTGCTCTATAAGAATACGGTAGCCAGTTATATTCATACGCATACGGCATGTTTGCCGGATTTTGCATATAATTTTACTCAAAAGGCATTGGAATGATTTGGAAGAATAGATAATATTGGTGATTGGATGATTAAAGTAGGCGTAGTAAAAGTAGGTAATATCGGCGTTTCAACAGTTATCGATTTGATATTGGATGAACGTGCCGATAGGGATGGTTTTCATATAAGAACCATAAGTACCGGTTCTAAGATGGGACAGAACGAAGTCAATGATATCATACGCAGGGTAAAAAAGATTGACGTGGATTTGCTCTTGTTTATCAGTCCCAGTCCCGGAGCCAGACAGATAAGACATGCAATTGATGAAATATCAAAACTCGATCTTCCCCTGATTATCGTAGGGGATAAGCCGGGCGAAAATGCCATTCCATTTATGAAGGAACGTAATCTCGGTTATATACTGGTTCGTGCAGATGCCATGATAGGTGCCAGAAGGGAATTTTTGGATTCAACGGAGATGGCAGTGTTCAATTCATACGTTTTGAACGTTTTGTCAATTACGGGAGTTATCAGATTGCTGCATGAGGAGATTGATAAAGTATTGGATTGTGTAACAAACGATGAACCAATAGCATTTCCCGAAATAATCGTCACGGCACAAAAGGCCGTTAGCTATGCAAGATTCAGCAACCCCTATGCCGAAGCCAAGGCCATAGCGGCATATCAGATAGCATCACAGGTTTCCGAGATGGATGTAACGGCCTGTTTTAGGGTTAGTGATCCTAAGGAGTATATTCCGCTTGTGGTTGCGGCTCATGAAATGATGAAGTCGGCTGCTATTTTGGCAGAAGAAGCAAGAGAACTGGAAAAATCCAACGATACGGTTACACGAACGCCACATAAACGTGACGGGTCAGTTGTATTCAAGAGCAAGTTACTTCACAATTTCGAAGATGAGGATACCTTTGAAAAGGACTGGTTTATCTAGTCGGAATGTTTAATTATACTCATTCAACCCTCTTTTTTTAAATAAAATAAATTTCTTTTCGTAGGGGTATTTCATAAGTGAATGAAGTTCATTTTCTTAGGGAAAATCCATAAAAAAAGTAAATCAAAAAATAATACTTTTTCAAGTATTATAATTTTCCTTTTGTAGTTAATAATTGGTTATGTGTTATCTTTGTAGCATCATTTAATGCACGGGCAAATGCTTTAAATATTGCCTCACAGATGTGATGGTCATTTTCACCCGTCGCATTTATATGTACGTTCATTAAAGCAGAGTTTGCGAAGGATTCGAAGAAGTGTTTAATGTTCTGAGAGTTAACGTCTCCTATGTATTGATATTCAAATTCCGCATCAAAAACGGTATAGCTTCTGCCGCTGATGTCTACTGCAACATGGCTGATGGCCTCATCCATGGGAACAACGCCGTATCCCATACGTTCAATGCCTACCTTATCGCCAAGAGCTTCTTTGAAACATTCGCCGAGAAGTATTCCAATATCCTCTATGCTGTGATGGTCATCAACTTCGACGTCACCCTTGCAGGTAATATCCAGGTCAAAGAATCCATGTTTGGCAAATGAGTTAAGCATATGGTCTAAAAACTTTAGTCCGGTGTCTATATCACCGTTTCCATTACCGTCAACATTTAATGTGACCTCAATATCAGTTTCATTGGTTTTTCTTGTTAATGTAATTAATCTATCATTGTTCATAAGATAACAGTCCTACTCAATTATTCTATTCTATTTTATATATTAAATTGTTATTTTCTATATATTTAACTATTTTTTCTTCATATTTATTTATGAACGGCATTCTATTTAAAAAGCTCATAAAGAAATTAAGATCTCTTTTTGTCATTATCCTTAGTCTTAAGATCGAAATCAGATAAATTACACCGCCCATAACAAATCCTACAATACAGCCCATAATGCTTTTTGGAATGAGCAAGCATATAATCGCAAGGATTATATTGGCAATGAGTATACGCAGGATATTATTCCATGGAATCCGTATGCTGGTTTTTCTAATTACGATTGCCACTATTATTGCCATAAGTATTGCCGTGGTAATTGTTGTACCGATACCCGCCCCAAGTATGCCGTATTCTTTCACGAAGTAATAGTTGCTAATTAAGTTAATAAGCGTACCGACCAGCAGTATGTACATAGGTATTCTCGGATTATTGATGCCCTGCAATATGCTGCTGCAAATCATGTATATCGTATAGAAACTCATTCCAATAACAAGAATGCTTAAAACCCCTGAACTAGGGGCATATACGCTTCCAAACAATATGATCATAATCGGAAGGCTGAATATGCTAATGAGAACACATAACGGAAGTACCGTCAATATGCTGTATCTTAAACAGTCTACAACATACTCCTGTAGGAGACTATGGTCATTTAGGGCATAAGCCTCACTGGCGGCAGGTAACAATACCGTCGATATCGATAGTGATATTATCAGGGGGATTCTGGAAATCGGGTCTGCCGCATTGTAGAATCCGACATCCTTTGACAGCATCAATGTACCTATTACCAATGTTCCAATATCATATATGGCCATCTCGGATAATGCGGTAACGGCAACCGGTATTGCAAATTTAATAAGCATCCATAACAATTTCACTTCCTCGTCAAATGACAGTTTAAGTGGTGTCGCATCTTCAAATAATGGGTTGATGTATCGTTTATATAGAAATACGGCGGTAATTGCAGATACGATAAAACCGAAGGCAGTACCTAAAACGGCACCCATGGCATATAAACCCGCAAATATGAATACGATTGCAAATACAATCGTCGATATCTGTTCGGCCAGTCTGTTATATACAGTATACTCGTTTTTATAAAATCCCTGAAATGCCCCACGCATAGCCCCGACCACTACACTGAATGGTGTTATAATACTGACTGCCCTAAGAGGCCATACTACGGCAGGTTTATGGAATATGACGTTTGCAATAAAGTCCGATGAAAACAGCAATATTATGCTAAGGAGTATGGCCATTAAAATCATGAATTTTGTGGCCGTGATGATTACCTGTCTTGTTAACTGTTTTTCATCCTTGGCATTATATTCGGCAACATATTTGGCGATTGCCGGTGGAAGACCTCCCGCGGATAATATCTGGAATATTCCCTGAAACGGCAGCGTCAAACCATATAATCCATATCCTTCGGGTCCAAGCAATCTACTAACTACCAGACGATTTATGTATCCCCCAACACGGAATAACAGGTTGCCTATTATTAATATCAAGCTGTTTTTTATAATTTTATTTGACATTTCTATTCACTGTATATTTACTTTCAACTTATATTTAATAAATATCTCTTATATTGTTAATATTTTTGTTTTTCATATTTAAAAAAGTCTTTATACTACTTTAATTATATATATTGTATATATAAATAAATTTACTACTTATTTCTTATCGTGGTTAGTTATGAATATAAAAAAGGTAGATATTTTCAATCCAATGATATTGGTCGTTTTAATATTGGTGTATCTATTGTTTTCCTTCATTGGATTTGAATTTCATTTGAAGGAATTGGTAGGTATACACAATTTGACATTAATGGTAGTTTTATTTGGGTTAATAACTTACATAGAGGGTGTTTATGTTGCCAAGTATCTTATGGATAAGCACGAATTCCGGATAGATGAAGGTAGACTTCAATCACTCACGTCAGAGAAGGTATTGGCCGCAATTGCAGTGCTCGGAATTCTGTTTCAAATAATAAACATGATTTATTTGGGTGGTATTCCATTGTTCAGCGGATACCTGAAGGCCAAGGCAGTAACCAGGATTTGGTTGGTGTCTTATCTGTTGTTTTTACCTTCAATCAATTTATTATTGGCTAAATATGATGATAAAAAGTATTATATTCTTTTTGTTATTGGTTTATTGTTGTTTGTATTGACGGGTTATAGGACAACCGCAATGGCCATAGTCTTGAGTGTCTTCATAACGGTTTATTATACGAAGGATTTGCCATGGAAATATATCATATTGTCGTTGGCGTCCATATTCCTCTTATTGATTATAGTTGGGTATGTGGCGGTAAAGTCTATTGAATGGCAGACATGGACATTGAATCCTGTAGAGCTTCTCTTTTATAGGGCAGGTTATACTTTACAGGTATTGGATCATGCAGTATTCATGCAGGGAAGTACTCATGGCCAACTTTTATATAATACGTTAACGGGATTTTTCAAGTCAACCGATCCGCGTGTAATAGTTGGATCTACAACGTTGGGCTATGCTCATTCTACTACGTCAACCATATTCGGACCTGCTTTGCTGGATTTTGGTCTATGGGCAATGCTTGGTCAGATGTTCATATTGGGTTTGGTATTGAAAATATTTTATAATGTTCAAAGGGAGTATAAGAGTATATTTATAGCATTATATGCAGTATTGCTTGCACATACAATCATATGGATTGAAACAGGTCCTACGGATTTGGTAATATTTTTATTTTTCTTATTATCGATTGTGATGCTTGCATATAGTGTACATTTTAAAAAATCAGTAAAGAGGTGAAAAGATTGAATATTGCAGTAGTGGCGGAAACAGCACCGGCCAAGACAATAATACCTGTCATAGAAAAGTTGGATGCTAATGTGTTGAGTCTAACTCATAGTAACATGGCAGAAGAGTTATTGAGACCATACAGTTTCGAAATGAGGTCTATTGGTCAGGGCAGACGTAGTGGTGGAGTTAAAAATTCAAATGCCACCATAGCTAAATTGGTATTGCAGGACACGTATTCTGCTTATAATGCCCTTAAAGGTAAAAAATTAGATTTGGTATTGACTTGCGGTAATGCGGGGGATGTCAGAAAGGGAATTTCAGCGGCAAAGAAATTGGGTATTCCTAAGCTGCATATTGAACAGGATATTTATAATCCTATAGAAATGATTGCATATGCCGATTTGATAACCGTTCCAAGTAATGAGTATAAGAAGAAACTTAAGAAGATGTATGGTATTGAAAATACTGTAAATATCAAGGGTTATCCTCAGGCTGAATATGTTTTACGACATATATTAAAAGATCCTGATGAATTGTATAAGCATTATGGAATCAGCGATTTTTATGTCTTGTTTTTAGGTGGAGATACAAGGCCGGAGGATGTGGGTGAGATTATTCATCAGGTGGAACAGTTATCCCATAATGTTCTCGTGGTTCCATATCGTTTTGACGTATCCTTTGTCAGTCGAT
Organism: Methanosphaera sp. rholeuAM130; assembly: GCA_003266065.1. GTDB lineage: Archaea > Methanobacteriota > Methanobacteria > Methanobacteriales > Methanobacteriaceae > Methanosphaera. The sequence continues at coordinate 6,877 of MUZY01000136.1, read as the reverse complement.
TCATAACGAAAAAGGGTGTTTATATCATCGATGGGGATGTGGATTTGATTAGTCTAATGAATGCATCAGACGGTGTAATCTACTGTTCAGGTATGGGCGTTACCATTGAAGTGGGTGCTCTTTCAGTACCGGCCGTTAAGGTATTGGGTTTCCATAGGGATCATGCCAGTAATGATTTGGCATTGTCGTTGGGAATTAATGTTGTATCCATATATGAAATCCACAATGCCGTTGAACACATGAAAACTCCATTCGGTAGCCGTTTGATAAAAAATGGTTCCAAGGCAAGCTATAAGGTTGCAGAACTGGCGAAGAACATGAACATGTTTGGCGGTAATGCGGGTGGATTAAGCAGTCTTAGAAAGATATGGAATCAACGTAAAAAGTACAGGTAAATATTTTAATTATTCTTGGAAATAATTCAGGGGATTATATTGTTAATTGAAGTTAAACTTCAGTTATCGTTTCTATTTTTTTTAAAAAAAAGGTATCAAAAGATTATTATTGTCATCTTTTGATTTATATTTGGGTATTGTAATTAATATTTGATTTTTGCAACTAAATCTATATCTTCAGCTTTAACAGTTTTTCTTCCGGCATGTTTAGCGGCTTTTATTGCATCTTCTGAAATTTCTAAACCGATTTCTTCTAAGATAACTGTTAATTCTTCTTTAGCATCGTCGCTTATTCTTTCGGCACCGGCATTTTTAATCAATCTTCCTACTGGTGCAATTGGTAGTTCTCTCATTTTATTTCACCTCCTTTATTAATTATATATAATGTTATATTACTATTTAAATGTATCTTAAATCAATTCTTTTTTTCTAAATTTTTAAATATTTTATTCAATTCTTCTATAATTAATAGGGTATTACTGTATTTAAATTTTATTTCTTTTTAAGTTATATTTCGTTTTATACTCCTTATTTTTTCTTTTTATTTTTATAAACTCATTATTCTTTTCAGAGGCTTTATAATAATCTGATATTTAGTTTTACCTAAATTTATACTCATTATTATTTAAAAATGAATGATGAAAATGAATTAAAACAAGAGAGGGTTTACTTTAAAATCATGATATTGGAGCTTATGGATTAAATTATTTGTTGTATTGGAATATCTAAAATCAATAGACGAATACCTATTCAAAAAAAGAGTGTAATCTAATTATTATAAAAAAAGAGGATTGTAAATATTGATTAATATATTTACAATGCTATTGGTCCATTACTTGGGTCAGAACCGTATAATATATCACAGATTTCATATAACTGGTCAATACCACGTACTTCATGTGCTTGAAGAGGTATTTCAGCAATAATCTGTTCGGAGAAAACATCTCTGATGGTTTCCAATCTCTTATTTTGAATTTCACGTCTTGCCTTACAGAAATCACAATGGTTGTTGTCCGGTTGTATTTTATTAACTATAATTCCATCGGTAGTGATGTCAGATTTATTCAATGCATCCATTGCTCTGGTTGATTCGATGATGGACATTTCTTCCGGAATAAGCACGGTCTTGAATGATGTTCTCTTTGGATTTGTCAGGATATTACGGGCTTCGATGATTTGTCTTTTCATTTCTTCAAGTTGAGCAGTATTCTGCAGTTCTTCGTCTTCACTGCCCATGAATGGAATGATGTTCTTTAACTTTTGGGCAGCAGAACCCAATGCCTGTTTGGTTTTAATCATTTTTCCCATCCATGAATCCATCATTTCGGGAAATGCCAGCAGCCTTAACGTGTGTCCTGTCGGTGCCGTATCGAATATCACAACATCATATTCGTCACTGGTCATGTACTGCATGAACTTATCGAAAGCCGCCAGCTCATCGATGCCGGGGGATGAACTCATGACATCCAATTGGTCGGAAAACATTCCCAGCATGTCATTATACTGTTGTTGCATGGCAAACTTTTCTTTATATTCCTCCATTGCAATGTCCGGATCTATTTCCATAGCCGACAGATTCTGCACAATGGGTGTCGGTACATGCTTAACCAATCTGTCAAACGAATCACCTAATGAATGGGCGGGGTCTGTAGATATGATAAGTGTTTTTTTGTTCATTCTAGCACACCATAATGCAGTAGCAGCGGATACGGTGGTTTTTCCCACTCCTCCTTTTCCACCAATAAATATAAACGTAGTTTCTGATTTATTGAATTTAACCAAATCAGTAATGGCCATATATCTAACCTCCATTTGTCAAGTTTCTGTTTGTTGTTTTTTGGATTATTTTTATTATAATTTTTTCATCTTCATTTTCTCATTTATGATCGAATAAAGATTATCTGATTAAATTATCTATTTTTAAAATGTTTTTATTTTATTATTTATAGTCCAATATTATTATTTAGCTTCTTATTTAAATACTTTTTTTATGGGTAGTTATGGTCTTCAAAGAATTTTCCCTTTTTTAGGTCATCTTGGTTAACTTTATTATACTTAAAAATATAAAATACTATATAATTAACTGATATATATAGGTGTAATGATATGATAGATTTGCCGGATTTTGATGCCGATAATTTTATTGAAGAAGCTTGTGCTTTCATTAAGCAAAAAGTTGAAGAATCAAACTCTAAAGGTGTAGTATTAGGATTAAGTGGTGGAATAGATTCTACGGTTGTGGCTTGTTTGGCTGTAAGGGCGTTGGGTTCACATAATGTAAAGGCATTCGTTCTTCCATCTTCAACAACTTCGGATGAGGATTTGTACGATGCCAATTTAATCAAGACAATGCTGGATATTCAGGTTGAATATATACTGTTGGATGATATCTATGAAGAATTCTTATCATTATGCGATATGGATTATTTGCCTAATGATAACATTGATTTGGCTCGGATGAATGTAAAGCCAAGGCTGAGAATGACATTTTTATATTACTTCGCCAGTATTTACAACTCCCTTGTAATAGGTACGGGTAATAAGACTGAATATTATGTGGGTTATTTCACCAAATACGGTGATGGGGGAGTGGATTTTTCTCCAATAGCCGACTTGTATAAGCAAGACGTTAGGATGTTGGCCAAAAAATTGGGGGTACCGTCTTCTATCATCGAGAAGGCACCTAGTGCCGGTTTGACATCAAATCAAACAGATGAATCCGAATTGGGATTGTCATATTATTATGTCGACAGGATAGTTTACCTGTATGTCGAAAAGTGTTTCGATGCGGAGAAGATCTCCGGGGAATTGGAACTTTCATTGAATGATGTTGAACACATAATTAAACTGATAGATTCCTCACAGCATAAACGTTTAACGGCACCTATATTAAAGAAGAATGATTCAAAAAATTGAATATGATAATTTAAATGTCTTCGTCTACATGTGATGGCCGAAAAAAGTACGTTAAAAAAAGTTACGGTTATATACATCATGCAGATATGCTTCTTGAAGAAATAATCTTTAAAAAAAAATTAAATAGAATTACAATTAATTAATATAATGAGTTAAAAAATTTATGTTGAATAAGAATGTTAATTTTTTTATGATAAAACCTTTTTATTAATTGTGTTTCTATTCTGGTAATACACTTAATTATATAATCACTATTATATATAAACTTTCCATCAAAATCGGTACATTTTTTTGAATATTTCTTTATTTTCTTTTTATATTTTTTGAATTTGGTACTATACTTTATTTTTTTTCCTGTATTTTTTAATTATTCCTGATTATGCTATTTTTATTTTGTTTTTGTTATTATTATTTATTGGTAGATAGGTACGTCCTATGTGAAAGATATATCCGAATTAATTTTTAGAAAACTCCAAAATACCAAAATTAAAATATTCATTCAAATATAAATATAATTATTGTAGATAACTCACATTAATATTTCAACATAACTAATTAATTATTATTAAACGGAGTTTTTTGATGGTAACAGAAATCGAGAAAAAATGGCAAAAGAAATGGCAGGATTCAAAAATCTTTGAATCTAATCCAGACAACAGAGAAAAAATGTATATAACTGTTGCTTTTCCATATCCAAGTGGTGCAATGCACATAGGACATGGAAGAACATACACTGTACCGGACGTATATGCAAGATTTAAAAGGATGCAGGGATTCAACGTACTCTTCCCGATGGCATGGCACGTAACCGGAGCACCGGTAGTCGGTATAGCAAAGAGAATAGAAAGACAGGACCCATGGACATTGGACATATACAAAAACGTACACAGAGTACCTGATGATGAATTACAGAAATTCACGGATCCTGAATACATAGTAAAATACTTCAGCAGTGAATACCATGACGACATGACCAATATGGGTTACTCCATAGATTGGAGAAGGGAATTCAGAACCATAGATCCACATTATAAACAATTTATCAGATGGCAAATAAGACAATTAAAGGATAAGGATCTCATCCACAAGGGATCACATCCCGTAAAATACTGCCCCGATGACGACAACCCTGTCGGAGACCACGACTTACTTGAAGGTGAAGGGGTAGGAATCAATGAATTGACATTAATCAAATTCCCGATAGCTGATTCATTCCTGGTAGCCGCAACATTCAGGCCGGAAACATTATACGGTGCAACCAACTTCTGGTTAAATCCTGAAGCCGAATATGTTAAAGTGGACTATGAAGGGGAAAAATGGATTATAAGCAAAAAATCATTTTCAAACATAATCCATCAAAAGGAATCAATGAAAATCATAGAAGACGTCAATCCAAATGATTTCATAGGAGACTACGTGTTAAATCCAATGAACGGTACGAAACTACCTATATTCCCTGCATCATTCGTAGATCCCGACTATGCAACGGGTGTTGTATTTTCAGTACCTGCACATGCTCCGGCAGATTACATAGCACTGGAAGACTTAAAAAACAATGCTGAATTAATAGCAAAATATGATTTACAAGAACAGATTGATAATATACAGCTAATCAGCCTAGTTAATCTAAAAGGTTACTCCGAATATCCGGCAATAGACTTCATCAAACAATATAACGTAACAAGTCAGGAAGATAAAAACCTGAAAGAGGCAACAAATGAAATTTATAAACTGGAACATGCAAAGGGTATAATGAATGAAAATACGGGGGACTTTGAAGGAAAACGTGTCGCCGATGTAAGGGGTGAAGTTATTGAAAAATTCATAAACGAGAACATAGCTGATAAGTTATATGAATTTGCCGAAAAACCCGTCAAATGTCGATGTGGAGCAATGTGTGTAGTTAAGGAATTGCATGACCAATGGTTTGTAAAATACTCCGATAAGGACTGGACAAACAGGACATATGAGTGTCTGGAACAATTGGAAGTTGTACCGAAAGAAATAAGATCCAACTTCGAATACTACCTTGACTGGCTTGAAGACTGGGCCTGTTCAAGAAGGCTCGGTTTAGGAACGCACATGCCATGGGATGAAAAATGGCTGATAGAACCGTTAACCGATTCAACAATCTATATGTCCTACTACACAATAGCAAAGTACATGAATCAGATTAATCCTGAAGACTTAAACGATGCATTCTTCAACAAGGTATTCCTAAATCAGGAAGGTGCAAACGACGGTTCTGTCAATCAGATTGATGAAGGACTAACAAAACAGATACAGGAAGAATTCCAGTACTGGTATCCGTTAAACTGGAGATTATCCGCAAAGGACTTGGTTGGAAACCATTTGTCATTCCACATGTTCCATCATGCGGCAATATTCCCACAAAAGTATTGGCCGAAAGGAATTACGGTATTCGGTATGGGATTGCTTGAAGGACAGAAGATGTCCTCATCCAAGGGAAACGTGATTCTACTGAGTGAAGCCATAGATAAGTACGGTGCAGACACGGTAAGATTGTTCCTGATGTCATCCGCCGAGCCATGGCAGGACTTCGACTGGAGAGAAACTGAAGTAAACGGTATACAAAGAAGACTTGAAGCAATCGGACAGTTCGCTCAAAAGGTAGAAGACATAACAGGTCAAAAAGTTGAATTGACAGTAGAAAATGAAGTTCCGAATGTTGAAAAATCCATAAACAAATGGATAATCAGTCAGGTCAACAAGAATATAGGAGTGGCAACAGAGGCTTTGGAGGGATTCCAAACCAGAAAAGCCTTGCAGTCCAGCTTATTCCTATTTAGAAAAGATGTTGACCATTACCTGAACAGAATTACCCAAGTGTCTGATGAAGAAAAGGACACGTTGAATTATATCGTGAATGTTTGGATTAGGTTACTTGCTCCGTTTATACCATATACCACAGAGGAAATATGGGACCAATACAATAATGATGAAATATTGATGTCCGAGCTTTCATGGCCACAGATGGACGAATCAGTCGTTGACGAAAAAATAGAGAAAGCCGAGGAAATGATACAGGACTTGGCCAAGGATATTAAGGAAGTTATTAAAATAACAAAAACCACTCCCGAGACCATCCACATCTACACGGCTCCAAAATGGAAATATGACGTATATGAAATAGCCCAGGAAGTTGGAAAGCCTAATGTGGGTGAAATTATCAAAAAATCCATGCAGGCAAATCTGTGCGACAACAAGAAAGAATTATCCAAGTTTGCCACAAAAGCGGGCAAAACGTTCAACAAAATCAATTATGTCGGACAAATCGATGAAGTTGCCATTATAACGGATGCATTAGGTTACCTGGAAAGTGAAGTAGGTGCAAAAATTGTGGTATATGATGAGCCAACATATGATCCACAGAACAAGTCATCAAATGCTTCACCATACAAGCCGGCAATATATCTGGAATAATATTTCATTATTCCACATACCATTTTTTGGTGGGTGTCATATTTTTTTTGAATTGATTGATTTTTGTAAAAACGATAAATTTAATAATCGTTAAAGATAAACATTATAATGTAACAGCAATA
>MUZY01000048.1 GCA_003266065.1 Methanosphaera sp. rholeuAM130 | reverse complement strand
ATATTTTTTGTATATTTTTTTTAAATTTCCAATGAAATTCGACCAAAAACAGAGTTTGAGAAAAAGAGTATTAGTGGATTAAATAATGAATAAAAAATAAAATAATTAGAATTAAAATTCTAATTTAGAAATACGTTCCATTGCTTCAACTGTTTTTTCATAAGTGTTGAATGCAGTTAATCTAATATATCCTTCACCGCTAGGACCAAAACCTGCACCAGGAGTGCTTACAACATTGGCTTCATCTAGCAATATGTCAAAGAAGGTCCATGAGTCTATTTGATTAGGTGTTTTAAACCAAATGTACGGAGAATCAATTCCACCATAAACTTCCAATCCTATATCTTCAAGACTTTCCCTAATTACCTTGGCGTTTTTCATATAGTAGTCCAGGTTTTCCTGAATTTCAGCTCTACCTTCAGGAGTATATATGGCCTGTGCGGCTCTTTGAACTGGGTAGCTTACGCCATTGAATTTTGTTGATTGTCTTCTGTTCCATAATGGATTTAACTGTACACGTTCTCCTAAAGAATTTTTCACGTAAACCTCTTCAGGAACAACACAGTAACCACAACGAGTACCGGTAAAGCCGGCAACTTTGGAATAACTTCTGAACTCAACGGCAACCTCTTTAGCTCCTTCAATTTCATATATTGAATGTGGAACATTATCTGTTGATATAAATGCTTCATAAGCGGCATCAAATAATATTAATGCATCATTTTCTTTTGCATAATCTACCCAAACTTTCAATTGGTCTTTTGTTAATGTTGTACCTGTAGGATTATTTGGGAAACAAAGATAGATTATGTCCACGTCAACATCCGGAAGTGCCGGCACAAAGTTATTTTCTGAAGTGCATGGCAGATATACTATATTTTCATAGAATCCGTCATCACCTATTTTACCGCTGCGACCTGCCATAACGTTACTGTCCACATATACTGGATATACAGGATCTGTCACAGCTATTATGTTGTCCTGTGAGAATAATTCCTGGAAGTTACCGGTATCACATTTTGCCCCGTCACTTATGAATACCTCACTGTTTTTAAGCTCTATTCCAAGTGGATTGAAATCATTTTTAATTACGTCCTCAATCAAAAAGTCATATCCTTGTTCTGGACCATAACCTCTAAATGTATCGGCTTGACCCATTTCATCAACGGCATCATGAAATGCCTTGATGACGGTTTTTGTCAGTGGTCTTGTCACGTCACCTATACCCATTTTTATCAAATCTGAATCAGGGTGTTCTTCCTGATATTTATCTACACGTCTTGCTATTTCTACAAACAAGTAATTGTTTTGTATATTGCCATAATATTCATTTACATTTACTGCCATTTTTTCACATCCATTCTAGTTATGCGTATAATAAAAGGTTATTTTTTCATCTGTTAGCTCATCAACCCTTGCAAATCCAAATCTTTCAAGCTGCACCATATCATCAACATTTAATTCTAAGGCATCAGATTCTATGAAACCATCTACTTTCGAGTTATCCGGCATTACAACACATGCCCGGATGCTGTCTTCTGTTGGTGTCCATTGGATAATTCTGGCCTTTTTTTCTTGGGCTATCTCTAGAGATTCGCTGTCATATTTACAAGTGTCTTCTTTAACTTCAATATTTACCAAATCCATCAATCTTAATAATTTGTCTTTATTTGCCGCTATGTCATAATCATCTTTAGGTATATATGCGCTGCCTTTGAAATTCAGCTTTCTATATCCCTTTTCCGGTTGGTTATAGTGTAATTCACGTTTAATTGTTGCTTCCTTCAAATCATCAGGTAAGTTTTCAATGTCAACCTTAACGGCATCTGGTATGAAGAAGTATCGGTTAGTATCCTCTTCAATGATGTTGCGGTTTAGTCCATAAATCTTTTTCCAGCTGATTGTTGCATCGGCCTGTTTTGGACCGATTTCTTCTATCAATTCATATAGAACTTCTTTTTTAATTCCACGTCTTGCTATTGCCCTTATGGTTCCCAGTCTTGGGTCATCCCATCCACTATATGTGCCGTCAGCTATTCCTTCTCTTGCCTTTGATGTACTTAAGAGAACATCATCCATCTTAAGACGTCCATAGTGGATAAATTCAGGTACTTCCCATCCGAAGTGTTCATATAGATAGCGTTGCTTTTCACTGTTTGCCAGATGATCTTTACCTCTTAAGACATGTGTCATGCCCATTAAATGATCATCAACCGTAACGGAGAAATTCATCATTGGATATATTCTGTATTTATCGCCTAATCGTGGATGTTTGTAATCGACGATTCTCATGGCAACCCAGTCACGAATAGCAGGATTTTTATGATTGATATCTGTTTTTATACGTAGAACCGCTTCACCCTCTTTCATGGAATCGAATTTGTTCCATAAGTCAAGATTCTCTTGGACTGTATGATTTCTGCATGGACAGGCTTCACAGTTATCCTTAAGCTTCTTGAATTCTCCACCGTCACAGGTACACATATAAGCCGCACCTATTTCTATGGCCTTTTGTGCATATTCATAGTATATGTCCAGCCTGTCACTTTGGGTATATATTTCATCGGCCTCGATGCCCAGCCATTCTATATCTTCAGGTATAAAATCATATGCATCTACTTCAACACGTTTGGGATCGGTATCTTCAATCCTTAAAATAAGCTTTCCATCATATTTTTCTTTATACAACATGTTTAAAATTGCAGCTCTTGCATGACCTATATGCAACGGTCCTGATGGGTTAGGTGCAAATCTAAGAGTAATATCTTTACCTTCGGCATTTTCAAGTTCAGGTAATCCTTTAGGTTTTTCCTCTTGCTTTTTATGTTCTTCAACGCCACCCAACTTGTTGAGTTCATTTTCCTGTTCTTCAGGACCCATTGCATTAACCTTTGCAACTAGTTTACCCGCCAGTTGACTAACGGTCTTAGGATCCTTTCTCATATCAGGATGTCTGCTCATAACCATTCCGATAACAGAACCCGTCTGACATTTATTTTGATGCTCAACAGCATTGGTTAAAGCGTATTTATAAATAGTTTCTTCAATATCCATTGATTGCCTCCCGTTAATATATATTTGAAATTAATAATGTAAAAATAAATTTATAACTAAAATATTTTTTTATTATAGTATAATATATGTCTTAAATGCTATAAAATAATTTAGAATATTGGTCTTTGTAATGGCAATATACGCCGGAATTATCCAATGGAAAAATTATTATTTGATGGGAGGATAAATATATTAATTAATTGGAAATAAATGAATCGATGTGGTATATTTGAAACTTAAAAATAAATTAATAATATTGCTTTTGCTTGTACTGTTGTTGGGCATATTGCTGTTTGCATTGGATAGTCCATATCTTCATGCGTTATATGGAGATACTAGCCAACTGGAATCATTAACGATGCAGGACAACAGAACAAATTTATCGATAGTGGTAACCGGTGATGAAATGTTCGGTAGAAATACGCCTGCCGTTTTATCATTGGAGGACAGTCCATACAAGTATGTCTCTAATGTGACCTCCAATTGTGATATATTGTTGGTAAATACTGAAAATCCATTTACAACCTCATCAAATGCGGTAAAGGGTGATGTTCCGTTAAAGGCAAATCCTGAATATATTCCATTAATCAATGGTACTAACGGTACTGTCATATCAGCCAATGCCAATAATCATCTCTTTGATTATGGTGTTGAGGGTATGAGGGATTCCATTAAAAACTTGGACGCCAACGGCATTATTCATATTGGGGTTGGTGAAAATAAGGATGAAGCATCAAAACCTGCAGTCATTGAACAAAACGGTTATAAAGTAACCATTTTCAATTATATGGATAGTGATAACTTCCAGGAATATTCACAGGAGGTAATGCCTATAGCCGGTGATAATCCAGGTTATTCCGCATGGGATGATGAAACTTCACCTAAACAAATCCAAGAAGCTAAGGAAAATGGATCCGACTTTGTATTGGTGTATATGCATTATGGAAATGAATATTCAAGAAGCCCTAATCAGATGCAGATAAACATCTCGCATAAGGCAATTGATGCCGGAGCAGATGCAGTGGTGGGTTCCCATGCACATGTTACCCAGGGTGTTGAACTTTATAAGGACAAGCCTATCTACTATAATTTGGGTAATTTCATATTTGATCAGGCCAGGTCCGATACTCATGTAGCATATATAGTTAAGTTTAACCTTGAAAAAAGCAACGTAACTGCTACGTTATATCCGGTATATATCAGTGGATACTTACCTCAACTAATGGATTCAGACGGTGCAAATAGTTTACTTAACGAATTGAATCCTCAATGCGAACAGATGCAGATTACCGATGACGGTCATGGTGTAATACATTATACATTGGGCAATGAAACAAATTCTAAGAATTCATAGTTCAATTCCAGGTAGAACTATAAAATATCAATCCAGATATTCTGGATTAGCTCCACCTCTTTTTTTAACGGATTTCAGATAGAATCTAAAACAATTCGGTCAGAAATTTTTCAATGCAAATCATTTTTAAGTAATATTAACATAACTATTAGTATTATAACTTAATTTTAACTATATTTCATAATTAAAATAATCATAATTAAAAATTTACATTAAAGTGACACGAATGTTAAGCATAGAACGAACAATAGCCAATGAACTTGATATTAAATCATGGCAAGCTCAAGCGGCCATATCCTTGATAAATGATGACAATACCATTCCATTTATTGCCAGGTATAGAAAGGAAGCAACCGGCGGATTGGATGATGATACGTTAAGGCAACTATCACAGCGTCTTAATTACCTGATAAAATTGGAGGAAAGAAAACGACAAATTCTAAACAACATTGAAAAACAAGGAAAGCTCACGGCACAATTGGAAGAAGAGATAAATAACACACTAACATTGGTTGAATTGGAAGATTTATATCGTCCATTTAAACAGAAAAAACAGACAAGAGCTACCAAGGCAAGGGATAAAGGTCTTGAACCCTTGGCAATAAGCATTTATGACCAGCAGTTAACACATTCTATAGATAAAGAAGCAAAAAAATACTTGACTGATGAAGTTACATCAATAGAAGAAGCAAAACAAGGAGCCAATGATATCATAGCGGATATGATATCCGATAAAGCATATTTTAGACGATTCATAAGAGACATTACCATTAAAAGAGGAATGTTTTCAATAGAGGCAAAGGATAAGGAAACTTCCTCAGAATATGACATGTACTATAATTACCATGAAAGTATATCCGACATAGTCCAACACAGAATTCTAGCAATTAATCGTGGAGAAAAGGAAGGGATATTAAAGGTTAAAATAGAGGCGCCGATAAAAAACATCCAATTCTTTTTGGAAGATGAAATACTAATCAACTACTCCGACAATCCAAATAAATTGGAGACAAACAGGTATACGACAGGCTTCATCAGGGAGGCCATAAAGGATTCATATAAAAGACTCATAGCACCGGCAATAGAAAGGGAAATCAGAACAATCCTGACCAACGTGGCTGAAGATAAGTCAATCAGGGTTTTCAAGAAAAATCTAGAACAGCTCTTGATGCAGGCACCGATAGTAAATAAAAGGGTGTTGGGATGGGATCCGGCATTCAGGACAGGTTGTAAACTGGCAGTGGTGGATGAATATGGAAAGGTATTGGATACAGATGTGATATATCCAACAGAACCACAGAAAAAGGTTGTCGAGTCAATAGAAATAGTCAGGAACCTGATAGACAAATATGATATTGATTTGATAGCACTAGGCAACGGTACGGCCTCACGTGAATCAGAAAAGGTTATAGCAAAAATCATAGAGGGTACGAATGTCGAGTATGCAATTGTAAATGAAGCCGGTGCATCGGTATATTCGGCTAGCGATTATGCAAGCCAGGAGTTTCCCGAGTATGACGTTACACAAAGGGGTGCAATATCCATTGCAAGAAGACTGCAGGATCCGTTGGCCGAACTTGTCAAGATTGATCCCAAATCAATCGGTGTAGGTCAGTACCAGCATGACATGAATCCCAAAAAGCTCTCGGAGTCATTGGATGGTGTGGTAGAAAGAAGCGTAAATAATGTGGGAATAGACTTAAACACTGCCAGCAGTGCATTGATGGAACATGTAGCAGGAATATCGCCAAGGATAGCAAAAAACATCGTCAAATACAGGGAAGAGAACGGTTCTTTTGTTGACAGGAACCAACTCTTGAAAGTGCCGGGATTGGGTGCGAAGACATTTGAACAATGTGCCGGTTTTATGAGAATATACACTCCTAAGAATATACTTGACAGTACATGTGTACATCCCGAGTCATATGACATCGCATTGGCATTACTGACAATTTACGGTTATGATTTAAGGGATGTTAAAAATGGCGGTGTGGATATAAAGGTAGATGATCTTGAATCGCTAGCACAACAATTAAATGTCGGCGAATGGACGTTAAGGGATATCATCGATGAACTTAAAAAACCGGGTCGTGATCCAAGAGACGAATTGAACGCTCCTCAATTGAAATCGGACATATTGGACATTAGCGACGTTAAGGAGGATATGATACTGGAGGGTGTTGTACGCAATGTAGTGGACTTCGGAGCATTTGTGGATATAGGCGTACATCAGGATGCACTAATACATATCTCTGAGTTGTCAAGTACGCAATTTGTAAAGCACCCGTTGGATGTTGTAAGCGTTGGGGATATAGTCACTGTTAAAGTTTTATCAGTAGATTATGAAAAAAATAGAATCAGCTTAAGTATGAAATTATAATATTTTCATTTTTTTATTCTTTTTTTATATTATTTTTAAAAAATATATTTTTTACTTCATTTTTTTAAATAACTATATATATCTATACTGACAAAAATATAACCATATAATACATGATAATTATCACTAAGATTAATCATGAATTTTCATACATAAGAGAAAACAAAATACTTTTTGAGTTTGTTTTATGCTATATGAAAAAATAACTAATTTGGAGAAATGTTTATGAAAGATCTCACAGGATTATTCAATCCAAGAGGTGTAGCTGTAATAGGCGCATCAAATCAGAAAGGAAAACTAGGTTACATAGTTACAGATAACTTGAAAACCTGTGGTTATCAAGGTGAAATATATCCTATAAATATCAAAGGAGAAGAAGAGATATTAGGATTAAAAGCATACAAAACAGTATTGGACATTGAAGGAGATTGTGATTTAGCAGTAGTTGCAATACCTTCACGCTTTACCAATGCTTCACTTGAAGAATGTGGACAGAGAGGAATTAAAAACGTTATAGTATTAACTGCAGGATTCAAAGAAGTAGGTGGAGAAGGAGTAGAACTTGAAAAAGAATTATCTGCAATTGCCAAAAAATACGATATGAACATCCAGGGACCTAACTGTCTTGGAAGTTTAGATATACACACACCGCTCAACGCATCATTCGCACAAATTATGCCGGAGCCGGGAAATATTGCATTTGTATCACAAAGTGGTGCAATGACCGTTGCAATTATTGATTGGAGTGTATCGGAAGGAATAGGATTCAGTAAAGTAGTAAGTCTGGGAAATAAGGCAGACATATCAGAAATAGATGTTATCGAACAATTAGCGGATGATGACAAGACTGATGTAATTTTAGGATATCTTGAAGGAATCAGCGAAGGGGAAAGATTCATAGAAGTAATGAAAAAAGTTACACAGAAAAAACCTGTAATACTAATCAAATCAGGTTCTTCACAGGCAGGAGCTAAAGCCGTATCATCACACACGGGAGCATTGGCAGGAAACGACTTTGCATTTGATGCAGCATTCGAAAACTGTGGTGTAATGAGAGCAAAATCAATGCAGGAATTGTTTGACCTTGGAACTGCATTCTCAAAAACGGATTTGCCAAAAGGTAAAAACATTGCAGTAATTACCAACGCCGGTGGTGGAGGAGTACTGACCGCTGATAAAATAGAAGATGAAGGACTTCAATTAGCCGAACTTTCAGAAGAAACCATGGCTAAATTGAGAGAAGTAATTCCGGAAGAAGGTAGTGTTCATAACCCTATAGACGTATTGGGTGATGCTTCACCTGAAGCATATGAAAAAACATTGGATATAGTACTGGCAGAAGATTACATTGACAGTGCAATTATCATGGCATGTCCAACGGCATCCTACAAACCTAAAGAAGTAGGAGAAGCAATAGTTGATGCCAAAAACAGATTCGATAAGCCAATCATGGTAGTAAACATGGGTGGACCTACATTTGTGGAAGAAAATCTTGTATTACGTGAACATAATATTCCAACATTCGTATTCCCTGAAACGGCAGTAACGGCCCTTAAAGGAATGGCTTCATTCACAGAAATAAAACAAAAATCAAAAGAATCAGCAGTTGACAATCTACCTGGCATAAACAAGGAAGAGGCAGCCAAAATCATCGAATCCGTAAAAGCCAGCGGTAAAGATGCATTAATAGGATCTGAAGCATATCAGGTAGCAAAGGCATACGGAATATCAGCAGCACCTATAGTGCTTGCAACCACAAAAGAAGAAGCAGGAGATGCAGCCGAAGAAATGCAATATCCGGTAGTGTTAAAGATTGCATCAGATAAGATATTACACAAAACAGATATCGGTGGAGTACAGGTAAACATCAACTCCAAGGAAGAAGTCGAACAAACATTTGAGGAAATCATCCAAAGGGCAAAAGAAGCACATCCTGATGTTGTACCTGACGGAGTGGAAGTTCAGAAAATGATGCCTAAAGGACAGGAAG
>MUZY01000027.1 GCA_003266065.1 Methanosphaera sp. rholeuAM130 | reverse complement strand
GCTAATTCTAATGGTTCTTGAATTTTTAATCTTGCTAATTCAGGGCTGTATAATTCTACTGGTTTACGGTTTACACGTACTCTTCCAGTACCTTCTTTTACAGTACCTCTAGCAATAGCTGTTTTTCTTTTTCCACTAGTATGTACTACTTTACTCATATTTACACGACCATTATTTTATTTAAAATTTAGCACCTAATAATTTTGAAACTGTACCTAATTCCATGCTCTTGTGGATGTTTTTAGGTTGTGCTTTTTCAACAACTTCTACTTCTTGTCCTTCTAATTCTTTAGGAACTCCAACATTGACTTTTAAGTTTTTATATGCTGCTCTTCCGTGTGCTTTTCTGTAAGGAATCATTCCTCTAACAGTTCTTCTGAAGATATCATCTGGTCTACGTGGGTATTTAGGACCTAAGTCTCTAGGGTTGGAGATGCTTGCCCTGTCGACTCGCTGTTTGTATCTAGCGTAAATGAAGTCTTTATTACCAGATATAATTATTTTTTCAGCATTAATGATAGTGATTTCTTCTCCGTTTAAAAGCCTTTTACTGACTGTACTTGCAAGTCTACCAAGCACAAGTCCTTGAGCGTCTATTATAGTTACCATTATCATTCACCTATTTTAAGATTTTTACATTAGATCCTTTAGGATTTTCTGCCATTAATTCATCGATTGTTAAGCATTTTCCACCGGCAGCAGTAATCTTATTTACTGCTTCATTTGAAAATTTGAATGCTGCTACAGTAATGCTTTTAGTTATTTGTCCTTCACCTAAAACTTTTGTAGGTACAAGTACTGTTTCATCGTTTTCGGAATACTTTTCTATATGGTATAGATTTACTTCTTTTGTTTTTCTATTAGCCTTTTTGAGTTCGTTAGCAACAGCTTTCCATATAGGAGCATCTTCTGCAGATGATTGTTTGGTGAGGGATTCAATTAAATTTAAAGTATTTGGGTTTGTTTTTGTAATTTTCATTTTACTTATTCCTCCTCATTAACAAAGTTTATGAGTTTATCTGCTTTTTCTGATAGTATATCACAAGCTATTGTAAGAATTGTCTCAGGTTCCAATGATCCGTCTGTTTCTAAGTTAAAAACATATTTTCCTTCTACAAAATCAACCACTATTGCATTATCATCTTTTTCAGACAATCTTTGACATGTTCTGCATGTTGAACAATTCAATTCATCCTTGGCTACAAGCATATCATCTTCTATTTGAAGTACACCTCTAGGACATTCTTCAACGTAGCTTTCCAAATCGTTGCACTTTTCGTTGTCGATTTCTATCTTAGGATAGTATCTGTAACCACACATAGTAGTTGCTTGCCATTTTGCATGTTGGGATCCTAAACCTAATTCTGCTATAGCTTCTAGTTCCACTTCTTCATTTTCCTGAAGTCTTACTATTGGTATTGTATCATAAACNNATACTATTTTAGGACCTTTCTCTTTAAGTAAGAAAGTCACTTTACACTTATGACATCCTGATTCACAGTCACACTCGGAAGGCAGTACATATGTATCCAAATCAGTAGTTAAAGGTATTAACCCAAGTCTATGTGCCAATACTTCGTCGAACATTTTGGCATCATTCTTATATATGTTAACATCTTCTATTGCAAGTGTAGGAATTTCCACAAGGCATATTCTTCTAATTGTATTTATAAATGTATCATCAACACCTTCCACTATAAATACAGCTTTTTCATTATCCTTTTCAACAATTTCTATATTCATGCTATGACCCTTTTATATTAAATGCTTATACTCTTCTACCTCTTTTTCCGCCTGGTCTTCCGGTTCCGTCGTGAGGTATAGGAGTTACATCTTCAATTTTACCAATTTTAATACCTGCTC
>MUZY01000246.1 GCA_003266065.1 Methanosphaera sp. rholeuAM130 | reverse complement strand
ATTTTACAAGAATGAAATACTAATAAAACCATTATTATTCTGGAACAACTTTTTCACCATATTAAGAGAAAACGGAATAATACGAAAAGAATTAAATCCGGAACTATTGGCAAAAGAGTATTACAGTTACCCCATCTACCTACTCCTGGAAATATGTGCCGAATATGATGATATCCCAAAAGATTCATTGGAAAACTTCTTTAATGAAACAGAAGAACATGCACAGTTTTTATTAGACTGCATTAAGGTGAAGTGAATGAAAAACGATTTTGATATTCAAGAGTATTTATCCGCAGGTGCCGATATAATTGTAAAAGATGCCCTTCATGCATCCTTCAAAAATTCCAAAGAAATAAGGTACCTGCTCAAATTTTCAAGACACACGAAAAAGGCGAACGACATAAGGAAAAAATATGCCGAAAATGGCCAAAACATTCCTGCTTTCTTAATAGCAAGCATTACAAGTAGCTGTAACCTGCACTGTACAGGTTGTTACTCACGAGCCAACAAGGCATGTAGTGACGATATACCATTTAACCAACTTTCCTCTGAGGAATGGGAAGACATTTTCAGGCAGGCAAAAGAGATTGGAATAAGTTTCATTGTTCTTGCGGGTGGAGAACCTATGCTTAGAGAGGACATTATAGAAACAGCATGCAAGTATCCTGAAATCCTATTTCCGATATTCACCAATGGAACTCTGTTAAATGAAGATTACTTTAATCTGCTTGATGAGAATAGAAATCTTGTCCCGATACTATCACTTGAAGGAAATGAGGAAATTACAAACTCCAGACGAGGACGGGGCATTTATAATAAGATAATCAATTCGATGGATCTGATGAATAACAAGGACATAATCTTTGGAGCTTCAATCACGTTCACCAAAGGAAATTTAGCTTTACTTGTGTCAGATGAATTCATTGAAAAGTTACATGACATTGGATGTAAAGTGATATTCTTCATTGAATACGTTCCTGTTGACGGAAAAAATAAAGATATTGTCCCTAATGATGAAGAAAGGGAAATTCTGTTAAATGAAATTGAACGTTTACGAAAAGAATATGATGATATGCTATTTTTGTCATTTCCAGGAGATGAAAAGACATCGGGCGGATGTTTAGCTGCCGGAAGAGGATTCTTCCACATCAATTCCCATGGCGGTGCGGAACCTTGTCCGGCCTCACCATACTCGGACATTAACGTTAAGGACAACTCCCTTATTGATGCATTGAATTCAAAGCTGTTCAAATCATTACGGGAAAACGGAATTCTTATGGATGACCATGAAGGAGGCTGCGTTCTCTTTGAACATAAAGATGAAGTTGAACAACTGTTAAACGGTTAATCGTTGACGTGTTAAGTTACACTCAAAAAATCTGCACAAAGTATATATAATCCTTTCATATGATTAAATATAATTAGTGAAATAAAGGGATGATTTGATGAACAAGAACATAGTTACATTACTTATGATTATTACAGCCATATCCTTTGTGGGAGCGTCTGTTGCAATTGGAATGGAAAATAATTCAACATTTAATCCAGATGAAATCAAAACAATGAACATTGAGGAAAGCCACGTCATTTTAAACCTTTCCTCTGAAGGTCCAAGAGACCTCAAGAAAGGAATTGAAGAAATAAAAACATCCGAATTATTTGAAGGCTACAACGAGGATACCGTTAAATGGATGGAATCATTGAACGAAACAGAATTCTTCATCTCAAACAACGGACTTGTTATCATGAACAAGACAGATGCAAACAAACTCAACAGTGAATACGCTACTGATGTGGATATTCGAGAGTTTATCGATTGTGTTGTAGTTGAAAATCGTTCATTATGCACAAACCATACGAAAAACATCCTATTGGTTAGAAATGTGACTTATATTGGAAACTATACATATTTCTATGACGTCTAAAAGCAAATTGAATAACTAAACCATTATTAGTTATTTACTATTTTTTGCTGATTGAATTTAAATCATTGACTTTTTTCCATTCAATTTTATAAAAAATGACCCCCACCCCTTTTATCTGATTTAATTATTAATGGTATTTCAGGACAATCCCGACAATAAATACCAATTTAGTACATTGTGGATATCTAAAATTAATTTACCCGAAAAAAACATGTCATTGAATGCATTATAGAAAAAAAGAGGTATGTAAACCAATATTGATATTTTTATCCTAATAAATGTTAAATATATCAGACAACAAATACATAATCATGGGATTTAATAAAAACATAACGTGATAAAAGCACATGCTTCTTTTATTTGAAGGGTTATGCCTGCCCATTATAATATGATAAAGCAGTTTATTAAAACAATTACACTTAAAGTAAATAGACCATATCATATGTTATTTTAATTGAATAATTTATCAGAGGGGTGAATAATGAAGAGAGTTGATTTAAGAAAACGTGAACATAACGACGACAAAGGTTTTTTAAATAAGATTAATCTTACAAAGAACGATAACAATGTAGAAACGAGTACAGCGAACATCTTTGAAATAATGAAGAAAGATGCAAGATCAGCCTTCACAAATCCTATTGTCATACTGCTTCTACTGGGAATTATAATATTACCGTCATTATATTCATTAGTCAACATATATGCCTGTTGGGATCCATATGAAGAGACAGGCAATGTAAAATTTGCAATAGCAAATGAAGACCATGGAGCACAATATCAGAACTATACTGTAAATGTCGGTAATGATTTGATAACCTCATTGTCGAATAATACCGATTTCAAATGGGAATTCGTTAGTTCAGAAGAACTGCGGCGTGGTGTTCATAATGGAACTTATTATGCGGGTATTATAATTCCGCATGATTTCAGTAAGTCAATCGTATCGATTACCACAGAAAAGCCACATACAGCCAATTTAGAGTATTTGGTTAATGAAAAAACCAATCCTGTAGGTGCTAAATTAACTGATGCTGCATCCAAGGCAGTTTTCAATAAACTTAACTCGGAGATAGTGGCATTCATTAACGTTGCAGCTCTTGACAAATTGGGTGAATTGCAGTCCGGTCTTGCCGAAGGTGCCCAGGAAATGGGTGAAGGTGCAGACAAACTGTCGGCCGGAGCTGATAAGGTAGCCAGCGGTGCTGACCAGATTGACAATGGTGCCAATAAATTATCCAGAGGAGCGGACGAATTGGCAAGCGGTGCAACCGAATTATCCAGAGGAGCTGTTAAAATAGCTGACGGTGCAGATCAAGTGGCCATGGGTACTAGAACGGTAGCGGAAAAAACAGAGGAAATAGAAGTAATATCAAATGATACCTATGAAACCTTCAAAAGGATTAAAAACGCTATCGAAAATAATTCGGATTCTTCCAGATATTCAGAGGATATAGATAAGCTTGACGCAGATACCGCTGCAATTGCCGAACGACTACGGGATATAGATAGCAGATCAAAGAATGTTTCAATAGATGCCGCAAATCTATCTGATGCAGCATACAACTTATCTAATGATGCATCCATTCTTGAAACAGAAACGGCCGATGAATCATACGAAATACATGAAATATCCACACAATTCGATAATGTTTCTTCCGACATAACACGGCTTAAGGAGAAAATTAGAAGTGGAGCAGATAAATCTGATATAAACAGAATTTTAGATGAAATTGATACTGAATTATACGGCATAAACAAAAAAATTGGTTACTTTAATAATCAAACACACCTACTGGCGGATGGTTCAGAAAATCTCAGTATCGGTTCACACAAAATGGTCAACGGTTCAAAACAATTGGCTGACGGATCAATCCAACTATCCAATGGAGTACATATACTTTCCAATGGTACAATAGAATTGGCCGCAGGTGCGGAATTGTTAGGTTATGCTTCAGCTTCAGCATTGCAGAATGCATCGGACGCATTGGGTGTAGCTTCCGACCAGCTATATAATGTGACCAGAATAAGCGATGACGACGCGGAGGATTACTTCCTAGGACCGGTTAAACTGCAAAGATATGAAGAGTTTCCGGCAAATAACTATGGTTCGCAGGTATCGCCGTTCTATCTGGTATTATCCATGTGGGTAGGTGCACTTATTAACACCGTACTGTTAAAGACGGGTTCAAGTGTAGGTACAAAATACAGGCCACACGAAATGTACTTCGGAAAACTGTTAATATTCAACATAATGGCAATATTACAAACGACGGTTACATTAATAGGAGCATGTATACTGGGAATAGATATTTATAACGGCCCGGTATTCGTATTGACGTGCTACTTCGTGGCGATAATGTTCATGGCAATAATCTATTCATTGGCGTCCCTATTCGGTGAAGTGGGAAAAGGAATAGCAATACTGCTGTTAGTATTCCAGATATCAGGTTCAGGAGGTATTTATCCTGTAGAGATTATGAACACAATCTTCGGAATATTATACCCGTTCCTGCCTATGACTCATGCGATTAATATTGTCCGTGAAGCACAGCTGGGACTTATATGGAGCAACTACATTCCTTCGTTCATATACCTGCTGCTTATTGGAATAGGTGTTATTATCGCTGCCACCCTTCTTAAACAAAGATGGGACAAACGTACGAAATTCTTCGAGGATAAGTTAAAAGAATCAGGACTGTTCAATTAAGATATGGGAAACTGTGTTCAAAACACCCATTCAATTAATTTTTTAAAAACAGACAAACAATAAAAAAAGACAATCACAAAAAAAATATGGAGAAATATAAAATGTTAGAGGAATATTTGCCATTTGTAGGATTGTTAGTATTCGGTAACATTGAAAACCTAATACTGGCAAGCCAAGGTGAAGTAAAAAAAGCCAATGTCTTGGCATTGAGCATAATGAGTATAATCATAGTAATCGCATGGTTTATTCTTGGAACCGTTTTAACGGAAGAAGCTATTCGTTACTCCAACATCATTGACTTTATCGGCGGACTAGCCATATTCATATTGGGTATCCAGTCAATATATGAAGCACTCAAAAATAAAAAAGCTAATAAAGAATAGGTGATATAATGATGAATTTGATAAGCGAATGTAAAGGATTCTGGGGACTGTTAATCTTCGGTAACATTGAAAACCTAATACTTGCAAGTCAGGGTGCGACAAGTCATGTAAATCCAATAATATTATTAGCTCTAAGTTTAATCTGTGTAGTTATCTGGTTGTTGGCAGGTAAGTTCGGTACGCAACTTGCAATCAAATATGCCGATGAAATAGAGATTATTGGCGGATTGGCTATTGTAATATTGGGTCTTCAGTCAATGCTCGAAGCAACCGGAATAATATAAATTGGAAAGTAATAATTAAGCCCCTCAAAACGAGATGTTATTGAATTATTCCAAGAATAATTCTGCATCTTACCGAATAATTTTTTTTTAGATTTATAACAATTTTTGCCAAGTTCCAACGTATTTTTAATTAAATATACTTCAAATTATCCCATGAGTAAATTACCGATAACACATCATTCTACAAAAACAATTTAAATAATTATTTGGCTTTGAATGACTAAAAAAGCAATGAAAAATAATTATATGTAAATACTACCCCATAACAATTCATTCAAATCAGAACAATCCATACATCTTAAGTCCAATGTATAATACTATGATTATGTGCATAGCCTTAAGTATTCTTGAATCAATATTTTTTGACCAATCAGCGGCATAACCGGACACAAATAGACTGGTACTTGACAAAAATACAAATTGAATGATATTCACGTAACCGATGGATAACACCGGCAGATTCGGAATGTTCCATCCCAATATGATATATGTTATCAGTCCGCCCAGTGACGTTGCTATTATTGAAGCAGATGACGTTCCTATAGCCTTGTGTGTAGGATATTTAAGAAGTATGGTAAGGGCAGGTATCATCACGACTCCCCCTCCTACACCCAGCAATCCACACAGCAAACCCGCAATTAATCCAAGGAGCATATGCCCCCATTTGCTATGGGAGATATTGTCGTCATTATCGGGATACTTTACCAGAATCATGTTTATTACCGCCACGATACACATTGTTGCAAATACTATCTCAAGTATGCGAACATTCACATGCGTAGAGATGAATGCACCCAATACTGCACCTATAAATCCCAGTATCATCAGTTCCCTAATGTAATCCTCCACGACCATCCCATTTTCATAATGTTTTTTTGTAGATCTTATCATGGTAGTGAATATCACGGCAAGACTTGTGGCAAATGACATCGGCAGTGCAATAGAAGGGGGTACGCCAATAGAAAGCAGCAATGCATACTGAATTGGCGTGAGTATTATTCCACCTCCAATACCCAATAGTCCAGCCATCAATCCGCCGAAGCATCCACCGATTAATAATAAGAGTATGTAAACAATAAAATCCATAAATTACTCATTCTCCAAAAAAAATTTTAAAACAACATAAATACTTTAAATTAAATAACTAATAATAGTTATCTTTAATATACTATTTTAATTTTAACACGAAGATAGGTCAAACAAGAATTAGGATGTGTTTTTAATTTATAATATAGAAGAAATCAAGGGTGTGGGCAAAAAGCTAATCGATAAGATTATAGATAGTTACGGTTCCTATGAAAACTTCACCCGATCCATTGAAAACTACGACATTGATGCCTTGTTAAATATCCCCGGACTTAGCAATCAGAAGGCATTGGAAATCGTCAGATATATGCATGGAGACAACATCGATGATTTTCTGAAAACAAGCCAATCGAAGAACATCTACCTGGACATCATTGACAGACTGCTCTTTTTTACCAATACAGATTATGCCAGAAACAGAATACTGCTATTAAGTCCCACAAAGGATTTGGGTAGGATAAAATCCACACAAGAACTAATCACAAAGACTTTGAAAGATACCGAAGATTTGGATTACGACTACATCAGGGAGTTATACTCCAATATCCACGAATTGAATGAAAACGTCAGGCCGAAATTCAACGATGAATACGCCATTGTATGTGAAGACTATGAGGATTACATGGACTTGATTGAACGCGGATTCAACAGGTACTGTAATGTCTATGCAATAGAAAGCCAGGTTGACTTCAATGAATTTGAATTTATCATCTACGTATATGACAGCTTTGACGTTGAACCCGGTGAAACGTCAAACATCATCAGCGTAAGCAGCAAAAGTCCCGACCATGAGATTCAACCGAACATCATCCTGGAATTCTTCAAACAGAACAGGAAAGTTCTTGAAAACGTATGCGAACTCAGAAAATATTTACGTCTGGACACCTGCATTGATGAAGTTCTTAAACTGCTTGACAATATCGACGTTAAGGACGAATCCACCGTTAAGCTGATTGACGTCGTTGAGGAAGTTACGAAAAAGACCAACGATGCCATTAAGGAGGAAATCAAGAACGTTGACCTGAGCGGAGATGAAGTGCTGGAACTTCTTAACAACGAGAACCTTCCACCTAAAATCATGACAATCTTCGACAAGCACCTGGATGTTGCAAAGGATGAGATATATGAGAAAACATCACAGTACGTAGACGCGTTTATAATCAAATATCCACTGGAAATTGATTACAATGAGTTGGTGCGCATAGAGGAAAGTGCAAATGCCAACAGCCACCTCCGGAAGTTTGAATCAGAACTTGACACATGTCTTAAGCTTGAAAAATATAGGGATAAAATCATTGACGAAACGTTGGAGCTTATTCACTACGATTATCCATTCACTCTCGCATCATTTACTAAGTATTATGAGCTGGGCATTCCATCATTCGGTGATGAATATGTACTTGAGGGCAGCCTTCACTTGACACTCAAAAAACAGCAAAAAGAAGAAGGCACTTTAATGCAATTTATCGATTATAATCTTGATAGTAACAACAATATCATACTACTTACTGGTGCGAATAGTGGAGGAAAAACAACCCTCCTTGAAACTTTAGCACAACATACCATCATGACCTATATGGGTTTAGGAATATGTGCCAAAAAAGCAATAATTCCCAAGATAAACGAGGTGTACTACTTTACGAAGAAACACTCCCTGAATGCAGGGGCGTTTGAAACCTTCCTGACATCATTCATACCCGTTGTAATAGGTCAAAAGAACAAGCTGATACTGATAGATGAACTGGAATCGATAACGGAACTGGAAGCTGCGATAAAGATAATAATAGGATTTATCGAACATATCCAGGATGACGATTCATATGCAATAATAGTAACGCACATGGCACCTGAAATACTCAAACACACAAAAAACATCAACATAAGAACAGACGGTATAGAAGCGAAGGGACTGGATGAAAACTACAACCTGATAGTTGACAGAAGTCCAAAAATAAACTATCTGGCAAAAAGTACGCCGGAACTAATACTAAAAAGAATATATGAACAGTCCGATGAACCGATAAAAAGTGTATATAAAGATATTCTGGATAAATTCCAATGAATCCTAAACACCTTTACTATTTTTTTAAAAGATTATTGCCTGTTTACTAACTCTCCAGATCACAGGTAGATTACCAACATTCCTCCCCAAGCAACCCTCGTACCAGGCAGTCATGAATTAATATCAAATTCCATTACAGATTAAGCATGTGAAAATGCTTAAGATATTAACCTATTATGATATAAATCATAAAAGTAGACAATCATTATTTATATTAAAGGTATTATTTTAAATTAATGAATATGGATATGAAAGATTTAAATAATGAAAAAAGAAGTAGAAAATAGATGAAAAATATAATTTGTATTGAAACTCTTAAAATAAGAAAAAAGAGAAGAAATTAGGATAATAAATCCATTTGCTTATTATTTTACTACCCTCAACAGCCATGCCGAATGTTTTGCAGGATTGGATTGTGAATTACCGTTATATGATACTGTTATAAGATGGTCACCCACCTTAGTTTTTAGCGGTATGGTATAATTCCAAACAGCCCATCCTCCAGATACCTGTTTTGATGTATATACTTTCTTATTATCCTTTATCAATGGTAATGTTACAGTATCAACCTTGAATATGTATTTACCACTTATCACATTAGTCTTTGTAAGATAGTTTTTTAATGTTGCACTTAATGTAACCGTACTTCCAGCCTTAGCTGTAACGTTCTTGATATCTATTACTACACTCTGTTTGGAAATGTTAGCCTTTGAATATACCTGTAAAAATTCATATCTATTATTTTTTCCAAACATGAAAGTTACATTAAGAATTCCGGCCGGCAGATATGGCAGTCTTACCTTTGCATATAATGTACCGTTTGTAACTTTAGTGGATAATATCGTCTTTGACATTATCTTTATTGCAACATTGTTATTTCCTACAACAGGATTCCAGTTAAAATCCCTTACAGTAGTATTAATTGTTATTACCATCTCTGAGGTACCGTTTATTGTAAATGGTGTGAATCTATAGGTTGATCTGTTTACTGTCATCTTAGCATGTGCTTCTGAACGATTGTATCCACTCTTTGAAAAGACTGCTGTTATGTTATATTTACGAGCAGAATATCCTGTTAGGAAATAATCAAGTATTCCTGTTCCATTTTTAACTTTTACCTTTATAATTGAACCATGCTCATCCTTAAGGGTTAATCCATCAATTTTAACTATTGCAGTTCCATTTATTGGACTGTGCGTACTGTCATCAGTTACTTTAATGATAAACTGTGCCTTTTTACCTGTAACTATAGAACTTGGAGCCCTTAATGTCATTATTGCAGTTCTGATTAAGGTATCCGTATCTTCCAATCCGGTCAATTCGAGAAATCCTTTACTTCGTACTGTCTTGTTTAATATGATGGCATTTGGTGATATTGTTATTTGCCCAAAGGAATTATCCCCCAATAATAATCTGGATGCAATGCCCAACTGTTCATCGTTGTCATTATATACTGCTGCTCCTCCAACCTCATTTTCTGCAGTTACATTAAGTATTACCTTATTGTATAAAAAGGAAAGCCAACCAATATTATTGTATGTTGCCGCCCCATATAAATTATAGGAAACTGTTGTAAGATTGAATGTGTTGTTTTGTACAACTGCAGAAGCATTTCTGTTCCAGAGAATCCCACCTGCAATACGAGAACCCTTACCATTCTGGGTTAATGTAATGTTGGTAAATGTATTGTTCAACATTTCAAATGTTGAATCCTCATTATATATGAATCCTCCACCTATACGTGGTGCAGTAATGGATATGTTCTTAAATGTATTATGATATATGAATACTTTTGCCTCATAATTGGTTATAATGGATCCTAGTGAAGAGTTGTCTGATGTATATCTCTTGTTCATATTTATGAAGTTATTATTGGTTATTGTTAGATGTCCATTCATATAATTATGTATGCATCTACCAGCATTGTTTGAAAATGTACACTTGTTAACTACAATACTCTGTCCTCCAGTAAAATGGAGTATGGAATCTCTTTCACGATTGACTTTCTCAGAAGTATATACAATTTCCCCTGTTCCTACAGGATTGTTCCTAAATGTACAGTTTTCTATGATAACAGTTCCATAATGACCAAATGATTTTACTGCCGAACCGTATATTGCCATATTGTTTTCAAATATGCAATTTCTTAGTGTTAAATTATTCTGACAGAGTATTGCACCACCATTTGTTTGACCTTTAATATTAGTAAATGTACAGTTATTCATTTCAAGATGTGTAGCCTGATTAGATGTTGTAATAACAGCCTCCTGAAATGTCCTGAAATTTGTTATTGTAAGATTGTTAATTGTAAGCTTATGACTATCAAGATATATGAATTCATCTTTACTACATCCATCTATTGTTGCACCGTTACCGTTTATTATCGTATTATTAAATATATTTATTCTATTGTCAACCCAATACGTTATAGGCTGTAGATTTACGGTACGGCCAGGATAATCCTTAATATAATCTTCTAATTGATAATAATTATTTATTCCATTATTTGATTGTGCATTTTTAATTGCTGTTTTATTATTGTCTAAGTGAGACTCCTTAACATCATCTTCCACATCAAAAGTGTTAGACGAATTATAATCTATAGTATTATCTTTCAATTCCGATTCCCCGTAATTGAAATCATCAACATGATAATTACTATCATCAAAGATAGATGAAGAATTATCTGCTGCAAAAGAAACTCCACAAGATAATAATATTCCCAAAAGGATAAATATTAGGAAAAATTTATATTTCTTATTCATTTTATTAAAAAACCCCCATATAATTAATACTTTTTAGATTAAAAATGGATTAATGTATTATTATATCTGATATAGACAATATTTAATATTATCTCTAAAAAGAAGAAAAATATGTTAAAAACATTTTAATTTAAGATTAAATTATTAAAAAAAAGTTAAA
>MUZY01000115.1:2403-4559 GCA_003266065.1 Methanosphaera sp. rholeuAM130 | reverse complement strand
GAGTAAGACCATTATCAGATGTAATAAAAGTAGATATGGCTTTACCTGGTTGTCCACCTAAATCAGAAGTAATCGCTCAAGTATTACTTTCATTATTAGCTGGAGAAACACCAGAAATACCTGATAACAACCTTTGTGACGTATGTGAAAGAGAAAAACCACCTATGGGTATGGCAATGGACAAAATCAAAAGACCATGGGAAGTTGGAGAAACCGACAGAGATATGTGTTTAGTACCTCAAGGAGTTATCTGTTTAGGTCCAGCTACACGTCCATTATGTGGTGCACAATGTCCATCAGTAGACACCCCATGTAGAGGATGTTACGGACCAACCGATAAAGTATTAGATGCAGGAGCTAAAATGATAAGTGCTATCGCATCAGACTACGGAGTAGAAAACGATAAGGAAACCGATCCTGAAGAAGTTGCAAATCAAATTGAAGATGTAGTTGGAACATTCTACACTTACACATTACCAGCAGCTTTAATTCCACTCAAATTAAGAAACTAGATTATTTAGGAGGATAATTAAATGGTAGAATTAACTTTAGAACCTGNNNNGGAATTCAGAGGATTTGAAAAATTCCTACAAGGAAGACCAATTGAAGAAGTACCAAGAATCGTACCTAGAATTTGTGGTATCTGTGACGTACAACACCACTTAGCTGCAGCTAAAGCATGTGACCAGGTATTTGGATTTGAAGATGATAACATTTACCCAGCAGCATACAAAATGAGAGAAATTATGAACTGGGGATCTGTAATGCACTCACACACATTAAGTTTCTACTTCCTTACTGCACCTGACTTTATCGGTGGAGCAGACAGAAAAACCAGAAACGTGTTCCAAATCATCAAAACACACCCAGAATTAGCTAAAAAAGCTTTAGAATTAAGACACTTATCACAAGATATCGTAACAGCTATCGGTGGAAGACCAATTCACCAAGTATCAAACACACCTGGTGGAATCACCACTGTATTAAGTGACGAAGAACAAAAAGAAAACTTAGTCAAAGCTCAAAGAGGATTAGAATTATCCATGGATACATGGGAAGCAGCTCAACCTATCTTTGAAGAAAACCTAGACTTAATCGCAGAATTAGGTTACATGGAATCATACCACTGTGGATTAGTAGATAAAAAAGATGGAAGCTGGGACATGTACAACGGTAACGTAAGAATGGTTGACAAAGAAGCAAACCTTTATGCTGAATTTGCACCACAAGATTACACAGACTACATGGCTGAAGGCGTAAAACCATACTCCTGGTTAAAATTCCCATACATCAAAGACATCGGATATCCTGAAGGTGTATACAGAGTAGCACCTCTATCAAGAATCAACGCATGTACCAAAATGCCTGATGCAGCTCCTCAAGCTCAAGAATTATTAGAAGCATTCAGAGACACTTTCGGAAGATGTCCTCAAGCACCTTTATTATTCCACCCAGCAAGACTCATAGAACTTGTNNGCATCTGCAGAATTAGCAGTAGATGGACTTGAAGGTGACTTAAGTGGTCAAAAACGTCCTGAAGCATTAGACCGTGAAGTTATCACCGGTAGCGGTGTAGGTATAGTTGAAGCATCAAGAGGTACTTTAACCCACCACTACGAAACCGATGAAAACGGTTTAGTAACAAAAGCTAACATTATCGTAGCTACCGTACAGAACAACCCTGCCATGGAAATGGGTATTCAGCAAGTCGCAAACACTTACATCAAACCTGGTGTAGAAGTGGACGACAAAATATTCAACCTAATGGAAATGGTTATTCNNAATTAGATACTCAAATGAGATTATCAACAGTTGAAGTATACGACCACATGGGTAACTTAGTCAAAAAAATATAATTAGTCAAATCTAAAAATACCAACTTCACATGAAGTTGTGGAATTAGAGATTACTTCTCTAATTCTTTTCTTTCAAATATTTAAATTAGTTATCACTGATTTATAGGGTATTGTATTTAATATAATATTTGTTTGTCGCATCTTTTGAACAAATAATGACTAAAATAATACAAATAATAGGGAACACAGGTTGTAGTATGAGGATAGTTCTTCTCAACTAACGACCTTATTCTTTTATTTTTTCCAAATCTTTTTTTTATTTTCAATATTTTCTACAGTTTTCATCTTTTCAAAATAAGT
>MUZY01000115.1:501-2377 GCA_003266065.1 Methanosphaera sp. rholeuAM130 | reverse complement strand
GGGCTATGGTTATGAATTGTAGAGAATTATGTTGACGTATCCATTAAGATTTGTTTGGATTTTCATGTTTTAGAAGATTTCTCAGTCGAAGAGTTTTCTCGTTTTTTCTACATCAACAATGCATGAAAATAATCTCTAAAACAAATTTAAGTTAAAAAAAGTAAATATTTAAGACTAAGATTAGTCTTATCCGTTATGAATATATATTTTAATTTGAACACGTTTTATAAGAGTTTGGGAGTTTTTTTAATTAATTTAGGTAAATTAACTTATGTTGTAAATAATAATACTTTTTTATATTTTGGTATTACTTTTACAATACTACTTATGTATGTTATATGTTATATACTTTTTCCTGGAAAAGTATTACTTTTTCTCGTTATGTTCCATTTTTTGTAATATGTCCGTTATGTTTTCTATGTTATATAGCTTGTTTATTTTATTGCAGTATATTCCATTAATGGAATTAATTCCCAAGGGTATAACTTCTTCGAAATGATTGTTGCCATTGGTTGCATAGGATATTTTTAATTCTAAATTAGGATAAAATATTTTAAGTATGGATACCACTTTTTTGAGATATTCTTTTGTGTATTGTGGGTTATATTCATGAACATCATCATAAAATGGATCATAACCAACTATTTCAATTGAATCAACTTTTAAGTTATTCAAATTGTTTATAAAATTTATATTTTCTTTAAGATTATTGTTGTAAATTTCCAGGTTTGCCGTAATATTGTAATCATTTCGTAATTCTTTATTTTCCTGAACGGAATTAAATACTTTGGTATTTTGTGAATCTATAATCAATGAGTCGTAATCGTATTTTTCAATAATGTCCAAATCTTGAATCGTGTTAATTTTAACGGCCTTAGCCATATCATATTTATTCAATATTTTCAAAAACAATTCCCTTTCATAATATTTATAGTTATCCATATGCAAACAATTAATCTTTGAGATATCATATGATTTAATAATGTCAATATTGTATTTAATCACACTTTCAATGTAGGCGGGATTGTACTTTCGGTGACTTTCTGGAGTTTGATAACCGCATGTTGGACAATTGCTTTTAACGCTATACAATAACGGGTAAAAAATTTTTGTCTCCAAATCAATTTTATCGTGATGTTCCTTATTAATGTCCATGGCCTTTTGATAAAAAAGTTCAGTACAATCATCGTTGGAAAATAATAAATATTTTACATCATCTAATAATAATTTCTCATTTTCCAAATTATTGCTGATTTTATCAATCATATTTTTTCCTCCACTCTTTTAAAGAATTTTGATTAAATAATCCTTTATTGCTTATAAACTATTTTTTAGATATGAATAATAATTTTTCATTTTTTTAGATTAATCTTTTTATCATATTAAAGATTCACTGTAGATATTATAAACTTCATAAATATAAAAAACTATATATGTTTATTTTATTAAATATTTCAATTGTAAGAATATTTAATACAATAATGAGTATTACAAATTGATGTCTATTTGTATTACTCTGAAATAAGAAACATGCTAATAACGGTTGTTAATTACATCCTAACTTTTATTTATTCACACGATGCTTTAATCATGATGATATAGGGGTTGTGATTGGGTGTTGTTAATAGGTGATTTTTAGGAGTTCTTTTCTTTGTATAAATATTTGAACACAAAGAAATGTATTTTTAGAGAAGAGTTGGAGGGAGTATGTCTGTTTGTATTTTGAACTGGTTATTGTAGTATCGCAGATATAAAGGATATTCTTATTCAATAAACGTTTTTACCAACTAAATGTTTTTGAAGCTATAACTATATTTTTTGATAGTCAGTTCTCAAATAGGTATAACAAGCCCGGAATGAATATGATAATTCATTT
>MUZY01000115.1:0-443 GCA_003266065.1 Methanosphaera sp. rholeuAM130 | reverse complement strand
TATTATACAAGAAATTAAGCGTTCTGTTGCTATAAACCTTGCAGGTATTGAAAAATCATTAGCAAACGGAGCTTACGGTGGAAAAGCTAACTTCATTCCTGGAAGAGAATTAGAATTAGACATTGTTGACAATGCTGATGCTATCGCTTGCAGAATTGGAAGAATGTTAAAAGTTAACGATGATGACGATCTCAACGTTGAAGTTTTAAACGGTGGTAAACAATTATTAGTACAAATACCATCAGAAAGATTAGCTATTGCTGGTGACTACTCAGTTGCACCATTAGCAACAGGTTCAGCATTAATCCAATCAATTATCGACACATTCGATATTGACAAATTCCAAGCTGTTGAAATTAAAACCGCAGCTATGGGAGGATACCCACACAATGTTAAATTAGGCGGAGCATTAACAACCTTATTAGGTCAAACAACTCACCTTG
>MUZY01000211.1:9616-19225 GCA_003266065.1 Methanosphaera sp. rholeuAM130 | reverse complement strand
ATTGTTGTACCGGTTCAGGTTGATTTGGCAGTATCTGACCTCATCGGATAATGATGTGTATTCCGGGTATCCGTCTTCATAGTAGCATATGCCCATAGTATCTGCGGATATCAGTTCAATCGTGGAATAGACCGCCGATGGAATAAACGTGGTATCGTCGCCTGCATATTTGACGACGTGATTTATTACGGGTATTTGCTCTTCGTCAATTAGGGCAGTATCGAGCATCTCGCATATGACCACGTCGATATCACCGGCAAATTCGTATTCTGTCGCATCCGCCTGTATAACCGTGACGTTGTCGTATTGACTTAAATTGTTTCTTGCCCTGTCTATTATCAAGGGATTTTTCTCTACTGCATAGACCTTCTCGGCATATCCTGCGGCATGTGCGGCAAGTATTCCAGAACCCGTCCCCAAGTCATATGTTATGCCGTGTGCCTTCCTACGGATAGCCTTATGGAATGCGTTTACCCTTTTTTTGTCACTTGTTAAATCATCATAATATGTCATTATATTATATGTATGTCATATCGTTCTAAAAAATTTTATTGCAAAAACAAGTCTTTGAAGTGTGGATATATGCAGTTTATCTGACTATAAAATGAGTGTTTAAAACAGGAAAAAATTAGCTTATAAAATTGTTATGACAGATAATAAATTTAGAAAAATTATGTGGGTATAAAAATTTTTATTTAAATTTAATTATCTGATTTTACTTTCTCAAGTTCACCAGTTCCTGCACTGGTTAGTTTTACATGTTCGACTCCCTTTAATCTCATGATTTTTTCGGTTAAGTCTCTTATGTAAATTACATCGCCTTTGACTATGATTACTTCAAGGCAATATTTTTCATTCATGTGTATATGAAGACTTGCACTAATCTGATTACGATAGTCATGCTGAATATCCGTTAACGATTCCATGACGCCAACGTAATGATGATCATAGATGACTGCCAACACTCCTACGCGTTCGCCTTCCATGTCGTTCATCCATTGATATCTTAGAATGTAATCCTTTAATGCATCACGTATACCTTTTGAACGAGATTGATAACCTCTATCCCTTAAAACATCATCAAATTCATTGAGAAGTTTGTTGGGCAAAGACATACTAATTCTCATAACAATCTCTCCTCTAGTAAAAGTTAAAACATTCGACAATATCCTTTTGACAAAATTCTTTAATTAAAGTAAAATTTAATTTAAAAATAATGCCTTATTATATGAAAAGGATACTGATTATTATTTTATATTTTACTTTGGTTAACAATAATACATCATTCAATATTATTGTTATTATTTATATACCTTATTATATATAGAAGTTATGCATAATATCCATTATTAAAAAATGACGAATATTAAACCGATTAATCAATAAAGAACAAATGTATAGTTATTTTATCAATAATAAATTATACATCATTATGTAATAAAAAAAAGAACATATCATTAGAAATAATACTTTTTAGAAGATAATTAACACAAATAAAGTAATAAAATAACGTATGCTTTAATTAATTCGAAAGCTTTATATATAACTTCAAAGAGACTACTATATAGTCGTTAGTAAAGATGACTAATGACATTACATGCAGCGATAGTCCAGGCTGGCTAAGACTCTACCCTGCCACGGTAGTGACCCGGGTTCAAATCCCGGTCGTTGCATTATTCACATGCGGTTGTAGTCTAGTCTGGCTAGGACTTGGGCCTTCCAAGCCTACGACCCGGGTTCAAATCCCGGCAGCCGCACTATACCTTTAAAGCTATTTTTACAGTATCAATTTACTTACAACATACAATCCAATAATATTTACAGTATTAAAATTATAATATAGAACCCAATATTAAACTACAAGATACACCCCATACTAAACTACAACATACACCCCCAATAAAGGATTACTATTTATACTAATTTTTCAATAATATTAAATAATGACATTAATCGAGGTATTTCCATGATAGGTATTATAGTAGGTGCCGGCCGTATAGGATATAACCTGGCATCATCCATGTATGAAAAACATGACATAACATTAATCGAAAAGGACAAGACGCAATGCGAAAAAATAGCAAACCTGCTGGATTGCTACATCATCCATGGAACCGCAACCAATACCAAACTGCTGGAAGAGGCCGATATAGACAATGCCGACTTTTTCGTAGCCGCTACCGCCAACGATGAGGTAAATCTCTTGTCATCCGTATATGCCAAGGATCATGGAGTAAAAAAGGTTATCTCCCGATTGAACAACGTTGAACATAGGGACATATTCGCCAAACTTGACATACCGTTTATCAATCCCGAAAGAAGTGCTACAAGATACATGGTTAGAAATATAGTCAGGCCAACGGCACAACGACTGGTTTCTATTGGCAAAGGGGATGCAGAAATACTGGAGATAGTTGTGAAAAACAAGGACGTGCTGTTTACTCCAGTCAGGGACATTCAAAACAATACCGACAAATTCATCATCATAACAATCTACTCAGGAAAGGAAGAGATAATACCTACCAAT
The DNA here is from genome assembly GCA_003266065.1 of Methanosphaera sp. rholeuAM130. GTDB lineage: Archaea > Methanobacteriota > Methanobacteria > Methanobacteriales > Methanobacteriaceae > Methanosphaera. The sequence goes on along the minus strand of MUZY01000211.1, from coordinate 16,698 downwards.
GAAAGTGAACTGGATTATAATGATAGGATTATAGTACTGGTAAAACAAGAATATATGGATGAAGTACGCCAATTCTTCACAAAAAAAGATTAAACCTTTTTTTTATTCACTGATTTTTATGAACCATGAAAAAATACTGACATTATCCTATTTTTTAAGAAGGGAAGGTGTCAACGTCAGCATACGAAGCAGCATGACTGCCACCATAATATGGGACAGATACAAAAGCCAATTTACCTTAAATGAATTGAAAGATGCACTGAAGAGTGTTTACGTAAAAAACAAAGAGGACTTGCCCAAATATGAAAGGGCATTCAACAACGTGTTCATATTCAACAGGGACACAAAGTATAAAAAGGCGGACTATGTGCCATTGGACGTTAATAAAAACTACCACTACACCAAAACTGCAAGCGAAGGGATTATGCGTGAAGATTCAACCCGTGAAACAATAATAAGAAGAAGACTCGAGCATAAGAAGCTTGTTGACAACAGCATTCTAGGTGATGAAATTTCCACACTGGACAGCATTGACTATAGGGTATACTCATTATGCCAGAAGTTCAGCAAAAAGATAGCAAACCACAGAAGCCTTAGAAAAAAAGAGCAATTCTCACATAAAATCAATATCCCCCAGACCATCAGGAAAAACCTTAAAAACGGTGGTCATTTAATAGATGTTGTTTATAACAGGCCACCCAAACACAAATCCAAACACATCTTCCTATGCGACATCAGCATCTCATGCCAATGGGCCACAACATGGTTTTTTGCTTTGATGTGCGGCTGCCACAAGAGTTTTGACAAACTACGAATTTACGACTTCGACCATAGAATCGTCGACGTGACGGAAGCTCTCGACGTGGAATTCAAAAACTCGTTCCAAATTAACGTCGCCCACCAGTCGATGGGTTTAAGGCCAAGGGGCCACTCCGACATGACAAAAGCCTTCGGACAGTTTCTTAAGGAATGCAATCTGGATTATCAGACCGACGTCATCATACTGACTGACTGCAGGGACTGGAACGGCAGACGAACAAATGGAGTTCTCGAGAGTGCAAAAATATTAAGAAAGATAATAGTTAAAAGCCGCAACGTATACATATTCAATCCCGAAAATAAGATTCGGTGGAATACTCCCACCAGCTGCGTAGACGACTATGAGGAAGTAGGGGCAAAAGTCTTCCAGACAAGTACATTGAATGAGTTTGCCAAGGTTATACGTGAAATATGAGGTAACCTTTAGAGTCGAACGAGAATTTAAAGGTGAGTCAAATTGATTGCAAATGTTCAAAGGATTGACCGAAAACGATGAAAAATTCCACCGTCAAAGAAATAGAATCCACCATTAAATGAATGAAGTCTCATTCGTAAATGAAAAAATCCACGCTTAAATGAAAAAAAACTAGAAAAAAACTTGTAGAAAAAAACTTGTAGGAAAAACTAGAAAAAAAGAATTGAATGAAAAAGAAGAAAAACTATTCTTCCAATAGTCTGTCGAAGAAATCCATGTCAACATTCTCGGCCAATAGATCACCAAGCTGATCGTAATCGGCAGTTTTTGCTTCCTTAAAGTCATCCGTGGTTATGCCCAGTGGTTCCAAGCCTTTTTTGATACGTAACATGTCTGTAAACTGTCTTCTGAATTCGAAGTTATGGAATATTCCATGGAAGTATGTTCCGCATATGTTGTCCTTTATCGCACCGTCATAAATACCATCCTTGTCGTTACCGTTTCCCTTGATGATTTTTAAAAAGGGTTCGACATCATCCGCCAGATGGGTTATGCCCTCATGCAGTTCATATCCCGTGACGATTGTACCTTCCTTGAATCCAAGGTCACTGTCCTTTATCACGGTAGCCTCACTTTGCTTGACGACTTTTTCTATCTGACCGAATTCGGTTATCATATCCAGAAGACCCAATCCCTCTACAGTACCATGTTTTGATTCCTTGCATTCTGCATCGATAATCTCCTTGGAGAGCATTTGGTATCCGCCGCATATACCGAATATCGGGATTTTCTTGGATAACTCCTTAATCTTATCGAATGCCCCTGATTTTTTAAGCTCGACAATATCGTTTACCGTATTTCTTGTACCCGGAATTATCAGTGCATCTATGCCGTCAAAGTCACTGTAGATATCCACCAGTTTTATTCCGACATCCGGCTCATAGTCCAACGGGTCAATATCAGTGAAATTCGCTATTCTAGGAAGTCTCAGTGTTCCTATGGTTATCTTTTCATTTTCATTGAACTGATGTATCGACAGTGACGCCGAATCTTCTTCAGGAATATTCAGATTTTCCGCAAATGGTACTATTCCGATTACGGGCACCCCGGTTAATTCCTCTATCTTTTTAATACCAGAGTCCAGTACGTCGGCGTTGCCGCGGAATTTATTTATGATTATTGCCTTTATTCTTTTTTGATCCTCTTCAGGCAGCAAGTAGTAAGTTCCCACTATAGAAGCAAATACTCCTCCCCTATCTATATCGGCTACCAGGATTACATCGGCATCGGTGATTCGGGCAATCAGCATGTTTGCCAAGTCCTTATCGTACATGTTTATTTCTGCTGGTGAACCTGCCCCTTCAATTACTATTATATCGTAATCTTCCTTTAAGTAGTCCAATGACTCGTGTATCGCCTTTAATGCTTCTTCTCTGAAATTTTCCTGATATTCATCGAATCTCATATCCCCGGCCGGTTTTCCCTGAACGATTACCTGTGAAGTGAAATCCTCCTTGGGCTTCAAAAGGATTGGATTCATATGACAGTTTGGTTCTATTCCTGCCGCTTCGGCCTGCATTACCTGAGCTATTGACATTTCGTCATTGTCTATTGTTGTATATGAGTTTAAAGACATGTTTTGTGATTTGAAAGGTGTAACCCTATATCCTTTTCTTGACAAGAGGTTACATAATGCGGCTACTGTTAATGTTTTGCCCGCATTTGATGATGTTCCTTGAAACATTATGTATTTCATTTTCTTGCTCCCGACTTTTTTAAAGTATATGTAAGTATATTTATTTAATCTTACATTAATATTTTAAATAGAATTCCAATTATTTTCTGCAAATAATAATTAGAAAATTATGCAAAAAAGACACTTTTAAATACCTATGGTTACTTAAATTTATTATGTAAATAATATATGAAAAAAAATAACAAAAAAATAAGCTTAAAAATAATCACAACCACATAATTAATTGAAGGGAGGAATAAAAATAACCGGTATTGAGAATAATAATCAGGAAGAAATAGTTATCGAAAAAAATGTTGAAAATGACGATGAAACGATTATCCAAGTAAATAATGATGAAAACACTGAAGAAAAAGATACTCAAGCAGAGACTGATGAAGAAATAGAAACTAATACCTCCGAAGAAAACTCCGATAAAAATGAATTCATACAATCCAGAATTAACCCCGAAGACTATGTTGATACTGATACCATTGAAATTCCAGAAATGCTCATTGACCAAATAATCGGTCAGGAAGAAGCTGTAGAAACCATCAAAAAGGCAGCCAAACAAAGAAGAAACGTTCTTTTGATTGGTGAACCCGGTATCGGTAAATCAATGATAGCAAAAGCCATGGCAGAGCTGTTACCGCCTGAAGATTTGCAGGACATACTGATATACCCAAATATAGAAAATCCGAACAACCCTCTGGTGGGCGTAATGCCGGCAGGCCAGGGACAGAAAGTAATGGAAAATGCCAAGAAAAACATAAAAAGCCAGGAAGAAAGAAAAAACATGATAATGATAGCCGTAATGGCACTTATCATGGCTATCGGTTTTATGACAAACCAATTCCTGACGGCCATCATAGCAATAGGAATAATCTTCTTTGCATTCTACCAGATAAAACCAAAAAACCAGCAGTCATCACCTAAACTTCTGGTAAACAACGACCAAAAAAATGTAGCACCATTCATCGATGCAACGGGTGCCCATGCAGGAGCACTGCTTGGAGACGTAAGACACGACCCGTACCAATCAGGAGGACTTGGAACTCCCGCCCATGAAAGAGTGGAAAGCGGTATGATTCATCGTGCCAACAAGGGAGTACTGTATATTGATGAAATCGGTACGATGACCATGAAAACCCAACAGGAATTGCTGACGGCACTTCAGGAACACAAATACCAGATAACCGGTCAAAGTGACAACAGCAGTGGTGCAATGGTTAGAACGGATGCCGTTCCATGTGACTTCGTATTGGTGGCATCCGGAAACCTTGAAGTACTTGAAGGTATGCATATAGCACTAAGATCAAGAATTAGAGGATACGGTTATGAAGTGTTTATGAAAGACACCATGAAGGATACCCCTGAAAATCGTAAAAAGCTTGGCCAGTTCGTGGCACAGGAAATCAAAAATGATGGTAGAATTCCGAAATTTACGAAAGAGGCAGTTGCCGAAGTCATTAAGGAAGCACAGCGCAGAGCAGGCAAAAAGGATTCCCTGACGTTAAAGTTAAGGGATTTGGGTGGTCTCGTACGGGCAGCCGGAGACATAGCGGTAGAAGAAAACGCCCAGGAAGTAACACCGGAACACGTATTTGAAGCTAAAAAACAGTCCAGAACATTGGAACAGCAAATAGCCGACAGATACATTTCACAAAGAAAGGAATACAGCGTATTTGCAAATGAAGGATCAAAGATTGGATGCATCAATGGTTTAGCTGTCATAGGAAACTCCAGCGGTATAGTACTTCCTATAGCAGCAGAAGCAGCGCCATCACAAAGTAAAGAGGAAGGAAAAATAATCGCTGCGGGTAAACTGGGAGACATTGCAAAAGAAGCCGTTCAAAACGTTGGTGCAATCATCAAAAAGAGCATCGGAACGGACATATCAAACTATGACATCCACATCCAATTCGTACAGTCATACGATGGAGTTGAAGGAGACAGTGCAAGCGTATCCATGGCAACGGCGATTATATCCGCCATAGAAAACATACCAATCGACCAGACGTTGGCGTTGACTGGGTCACTTAGCGTTCGTGGAACCGTGCTTCCAATAGGTGGAGCAACATACAAGATAGAAGCGGCGGCCGAATCAGGAATGAAAAAGGTATTGATTCCGGCAAGCAATATCAATGATGTGCTGATTGATGAAAAGTACAAGGACATGATAGAAATCATACCTGTGGAAACATTAACCGATGTGCTTGAACATGCACTGGTGGGTCCTAAAAAGGATGAGTTCATAAGGACATTGAAAGAGAATAAAATCGATAAAATCAAGGACATGATTCCAACGCCGTCCGATATCATAACCCCCCAAATTACAAAAAATTAGGGATTAACTTCCCAATAAAATTTTTTTATTTATCCTTTTTTTAATAAGAGATTATTTAAAATATATTTTACTACCAATCAATTAATAGATACAAATAAATATTAATTTGATTAAATATTATTAATATTGTAAAATAATATCAATTCGTAAATGAGACTAACACAATTAATCGAAACAAAAAGCATTCTATTGAAAATACATACAAAGAGAATTATCAATGATAATACGCCAGTATTATCCCCAGTTAGACGAAAACATATGACATGCATAGAATAAGGAAGAATTCAAAATGGAAAAACTGAAATTTAAGGATTTGGAGATATCCCCCGAAATACAAAAAGCGATAGAAGACATGGGATTTGAGGAAGCAACCCCCATCCAATCATTAACCATACCAAAAATACTGGAACATAAGGATGTAACAGGACAAGCACAAACGGGTACAGGAAAAACGGCTGCATTCGGAATACCATTACTTGAAAATCTAGACAGCAGCGACGACAACCTGCAGGCAATCATTTTATGTCCTACCCGTGAATTGGCAATACAGGTAGCTGAGGAAATAAGAAAATTAGCCACATATTTACCCGATATAAATGTACTGCCGGTATATGGCGGTCAACCAATCGAAAGACAGATAAAAGCCTTGCAAAAGGGAGTTCAGGTAATTATCGGTACCCCGGGACGTGTAATGGATCATATCGATAGAAAAACCATCAATGTGGACAACATCAAAACCGTAATACTTGACGAAGCAGATGAAATGCTGGACATGGGTTTCAGGGAGGATATAGAATACATCCTGGAAGACGTGCCATATGAAAGGCAGTTCCTTTTGTTTTCGGCGACACTGCCCGATGAAATACTTCAATTGTCCACCAGATATCAGAGCAACCCCGACGTGGTAAGAGTAACGCAGCATGAACTGACAACCCCCGACGTTGAACAGAAGTACTTTGAAGTCAAGGAGGACATGAAACTGGAACTTCTCTCCAGACTGCTTGACATCTATGACTTTGATTTGTCCCTGGTGTTCTGCAACACCAAACGTAGGGTCGACAAACTTGTAAGTCACCTTCAGATAAGGGGATACCTTGCAGATGCACTCCATGGAGATTTAACCCAAAATCAACGTGACACCGTGATGAACAAATTTAAAAACGGCAACATTGAAATATTGGTGGCTACTGACGTTGCGGCACGTGGTATTGACGTCAGTGGAGTGGAAGCGGTGTTCAACTTTGAAATACCGAACGACAATGAATATTACGTACACCGTATAGGACGTACCGGCCGGGCAGGTAAAACAGGTAAAGCATTCAGCTTCGTATCAGGACGTGAAATATATCAACTCAGGGATATACAACGATACGCCAATACGACCATTGAACAAGCCCCTATACCATCACTTAGCGACGTTGAGGAAATCAAGCAGGACAACTTCATAGAACAGCTCAAAACCAAAATCAACACCGAGGACATTTCAAAAGAGATATATATAATAGAAAAGCTTATCGAAGAGGAGTACAACTCCATCGACATAGCCGCAACATTACTTAAGGAAATAATGAAAGATGGAAGAATCGAAGAGGAATTCGGTGATACGGAAGCCCATGAAGGATTTGTAAGATTCTTCATGACGGTCGGAAGAAAACAGGACATGACCGTATCCGTCATATTGAACGCTGTACATGAAAAGACCGGACTTAACGGTCATCAGATAGGCAGCATAGACATATTCGATAACTTCTCATTTGTCGAAATTCCAA
>MUZY01000211.1:916-9569 GCA_003266065.1 Methanosphaera sp. rholeuAM130 | reverse complement strand
GCAAAGCCTAGAGAGAAAAAAGGACACAACACGGATTACGATAACAAGAAAAAGTTCAGCAATAAAAACAGGTTCATTAAAAACAATCCCAACAAAAACTTCAATCCTAAACGCAACGAATATAACAAGAGTTACAACAGAAACAACAGCCAATACAACAACAACCAAAACTACAAAGGAAACAATTACCACAACAACAACCAATACAACAATAACAGAAACAACAACCAATACAACAACAATCAAAACTACAAAGGAAACAATTACCACAACAACAACCAATACAACAACCAAAACTACAACAACAGAAACGACAGCCAATACAACCACAGAAGAAACAATTCAGTAAACTACAAAAGATACAATAACAACAACAGGTACACATATGCCCATTACGACAACTATGAAGACAATGACTATAACGTATATGACTACAGCGACTACGACAAAAGTGACTACGACAACGACGGCAACGACTACGACAAAAGTAATCAGGACAACAGCGACTACGACTACGAAAATAAAAAATACAACAGCAATGACAAAAACCCTTATCAAAAAAACGAGTACAACAAGCAATACAAAACCTACGACAACTATGAGGATTATGACGACTACGATTAAGGAGTCTATCCCAATTTCCTATTTTTTTTAGTAAAATTTACCCCAAAATTATCCCTTAGGACAAACGATCACAAAATAAGCTCTTTTTTTAGTTAAATGAATACATCATTGACTATGAAATAATGGTTTAAAATAAGAATCGAATATCTTTTAAGACAACAATCCAAAAAATGAAGACAAGAATCTAAAAAAAGGGAAAAAATGAAATCTACAATGATTTTATATGGTCGGCTATCGTTTTGGCAACGCTGATGCCGGATACCTCACTTTTTAAGGTGTTGGTAGCCTGAAGGTTATCGGCTCCGGCGGCGTTTATTTTAAGTACCGCATCGTTTACCAGTACAGGATGTACACAGTAAACGTCTACAGCCGTAGCACCCTGCTGCTTCAATATTTCAATAGCGTTAACTATCGTTCCGCCGGTACTTATTATGTCATCTATTATCACGACCCTTCGATTGTCCACGGATATGTTTTTGGTTTTGGTCTCCACCTTTTCAGGCGATAGCCTTACCTTTTCAAGATAATCATATTCAGTATCCAATATTGCAGCTATTTCCTTTGCAAAGTTCTGTGCTCCCTTATCCGGTGCCAGTATCACGGGTTTTTCGTCGGTATTTTCCTTAATGTACTCGGCTATTGCAGGCATTGCAGATAGGTTATCCGCCGGAATATCATACAAGTCACAGATGCTTTCCTCATGCAGGTTAATGGAGATGATCCTTTTGACGTTCATGGCCTGTATCAGTTTGGCCGTAGCCTTAGCGGAGATGCATTCGGTATCCTTAAACCTGCGTTCCTGTCTGCTGTAACCTAGATAAGGGGATACTACCGTGACGTTCCTGACGTTCATATCCGAAAGAGTGTCCAATATGAAGAACAATTCCATCATATTTTCATCCTGAGGATAGCCAGTTGACTGGATAACTATTACCTCTTCATCCTCATCAATTTCATCGACTATTCTAAAATATCTTTCCCCATCGGGAAACTTTTTAGTTTCAACATGACATAACTTATCATTCAATTTGTTTGCGACTTCACTAGCTAACGCTTGAGAAGCAGATCCACCAATTATCATCAATAAATTCTCCTATATAATAATAAGTACCTAAAAAAACTTTAAAGTTTTTTAATATTATAGTTATATTTATCTAATTAATATGTAATATTCTTTTACATATACTTCCCGCAACAAAAAAAATTATGAGAAAAGATAATTAAAGGAAAATAATATAATTAATTATATGTAAAGATTTTTCAACAAGTAATCTCATTAGCAAAGTATAGAGGCCTAAGATGTATGAAGATGGAAATTAACATAGACCCCGAATTACAGAAAAAAGCCAGAGCCGTTTGCAGGAACATATCCGGGTTGACTCTCAGTGGCTATTATGAATATCTGATTGAATTGGAACTTAAAAAACTGCCCTCATTGGATGAATTGGAAGATGACAGGCCAAGAATGAAATCCTATAACGTAGAAGACCTTGACACGCTATGGTAATAAAAGTTAATACCAACAATCCATTAACGCAAACCCAAGTATTACATAAAAAAAGATTATTATTAGCATTGACATATAATATATTGTTGATAAATAAAAATAAATAATAAATAAATTACAGAAAAAAATGGAGTTTATAAGATGCATGAATTATCTATGGCTAGCAGTATAGTAGATGCAATACTAAGTACTGCAAAACAGAATGATGCCATCAAAATTAATGAGGCTGTTTTGGAAATCGGTGAAATGACCATGTTAAATCCCGAACAGCTAAGGTTCATGATGGAAATATTAAGCGAGGATACCCTGCTTGAGGGTACCGAAATAATTATTAATATGATTCCGGTTGAACTTGAATGTGAATCATGCGGATTTACGGGTATAAGCAAAACAGATGAAAATGAGGATCATTTAATGGCCGTAGCAAGATGTCCGGAATGTGAAAACACACAAGTTCATATTATAAAAGGACAGGAATGTAATGTAAAAACAATTAAAATTGAAAGAGAGGATGAAAATGCATAACGTAGCAAGTATTGAAATTGAACAAGACATCATAAGAGCCAATGACAAATTGGCATATGGAAACCGTAAAATTTTGGATGAAAAAAACGTATTTGCAGTTGACCTTGTAGGTGCAGTGGGTTCCGGTAAGACATCACTGCTTGAAGTACTGGTAGACGAGATGGACGAGGACATTGCAGTAATTGCAGGAGATATTCTAAGCAAATTCGATGCAAGAAGGATTGAAGCCAAAAACGTTCCCGTCAAGGGATTGAATACTGGAAAGGAATGTCACCTTGACGCTCATCTTGTAGAGCATGCATTGGACGACATACCATTGGACGACATATCGGTACTCTTTATAGAAAACGTCGGAAACCTTATCTGTCCTGCAGACTTTAACCTGGGAGCACATATACGATGCGTAATCATAAGCGTTACCGAAGGTGACGATACGGCCGAGAAACATCCTATGATTTTCAAGACCGCCGACATGGCAATAGTCAACAAGGTCGACCTGGCAGAAGCCGTCGGTGCTGATGCCGACAAGATGGTATGCGACATCAAAACCATAAATCCGGATATACCTGTAGTAAAATGCAGTCTTAAAACCCGTGAAGGCGTATGTGAGATTATTGAACTCTTGCGTGAGTTCAACAAAAACAAATAATTAATCCCCCATTTATTTAATTTTCCTTTTTTTAGAGTGATGTGATATGAAAGTATGGATAGATATAGTTAATTCCCCACACGTAAGATTCTTCAATGGAATAATAAAAAGACTTGAAAAGGATGGACACGAAGTACTCATAACCGCAAGAGACTTTTCAAATATTCATGACCTCCTGGAAATATTCAATCTTGAATACGTTTCAATCGGAGACCATGGAGTAAGCCTGGAGGAAAAGTTGCTCTCAAGTACAAAGCGTGCCTACGAACTGTCCAAATTCATATCAAAAGAGAATATTGACGTTGCAATCTCCAAGCATTCAATTGAAATGCCAAGGGTAGCATTCGGACTTGCCATCCCAAACATATTCGTTCTGGATAACGAACATGCCATTGCAGCAAACAAGTTGACGTTGCCCCTGACAAATAAGCTGATTATACCCGAGATATTTGACGTTTGGAATACTGTAAAGTTCGGCATGGATCCAAACAACATAATCAGATACAACGGTACCTGCGAGGTTACCCACCTGGAAGACTTCAAATATAACGAGAATATATTGGACGATTTGAATCTGAATTTGAAAAACGATAAAATAATATTGATGAGGCCTGAACCGTCCCTTGCATCATATTTAAATACCGACTGTACCAAATCGGTATTAACACCAATAGTTGATGAATTGAAGGATCTGGCGGATATTTTAATTATTCCACGATTCAAGACACAGGGCGAAATATTCAAGGACATCGAGAACGTCCACATAATCAAAACGCCGGTGGACACGTTCAGCCTCATGAAAAGAGCCGATTTGGTCATAGGTGCAGGCGGCACGATGAACAGGGAAGCTGCACTGTTGGGTACTCCCGTCATATCCTGTTATCCGGGAGCACAGCTATCCGTTGACACGTACTATATCGAAAAGGGATTGATGAACAGGTCAACCACGTTGGAAGAGATAATTTCCATGTCTAAGGATTTGCTGTTGAAGCCGAAAAGCAAACATACATTAAAAACAGATAACCTGATTGATTTGATTGTTGATGAGATTTATAAGACTTACGATGAATCCAAAAAGTAAATTAAGAATGTAAAAAGTGATGGACTAGTCGGGAGTTGAACCCGAGGCCTCCGCCATGCCAAGGCGACACTCTACCAAGCTGAGCTACTAGCCCATATGCAAATAAAATTAGCTACTAAATAATATTATATTTTTCATATTATTTATAGTTTAAACTATTTTTTTTTTAGTTTCTGCAATACTTTTTGCCAAGACCCATTTTATCATATCAACAGCAATAGAAATCCTCCCCTATCAGAACAAGATTTTTCCCGACAACCGCCTTTCTGTCATAGCTTCGACCATTTCAAAAAAAATATCTGCAATAAATAAATATTAATAAAACAAATACTAATATAAATATATAGAATGGATTGGAATATCCATTAATCCAACAAGTGACAATATGGAGGATAGATGAATACATGGCACTTATAGCTACAACTCATCTTGCATTGATTTTGGAAGTCGCTATACTCATCCATATAGGTATGCTGCTGTTATTGAACTTCATACCTTTAAATTACAGTATAGTGTTCCTATTATCAACTGTTTTAGGTGTAGGAATTACGTTAGCATTTGGTTTCGATGCAATATGTTTGATAATACCGCAGTTAAGCCACCATGAATTTACACACCCTTACGGTCCTATAGCAATACTGGGCGTGGTAACCGCCTGGGCGACGATACCCATAATGAAGCTGCAGGATGTAAAGACATCGAGCATAACATTACTCTTGTACCTGCTTACAGGTGCAATCACAATATTCGGTGCAATTGTACACCGTGACTTTTTAATTATGTGGGTTCTCGGATTGATTGCGGGATTTATAATGATAAATAAACTACACGACAGAAGGACATCCATATCCCTTAGGACAATCGGGTTGTTAATTCTCGGAGCTTTAGTATTATTCGGAGTACTGGAGGGCATCTCCCAACTATTCCACATGGAGATTATCAGTCCCCTAGCTAGAATTGACCGTATGAACCTGAATCAATACGCCAGTCTAAAAATGGTTATCGACAATACCAACCTATGGGGTCATACCGCAAATTCAACATACTGGGGAAGCTCGGGTCTTGGAAACAGCGACGGTTACATCACGTTGCCTTTGACGTTTATCACCGGTTTAGGTCTTCCGTTCCCGTTATTCTATGGTATACTGGTTACCAAAAAGGACGTAATCGATTACTTCCTGCCGGGTATTTTTGGAATCGGATATGACTTCGGATACTTGGCATTAGCACTGATAATCATATGGATTTTAGCAGTGATTATCATCGGACTGGTAATTCTAAGAAAATATAAGAATGAACGAGAGCGTGGAAACAAGAAATATTACGGACGTGAGGCGTTGCTGACGGGTTCGCTTGCAGCGTTTATAGCACAGACAGTACTTGGACTGTTTATTATCACAAGGACAATTAACGGTTCTGCTATGGTGACATATATAGTCCTGAGTGCATTGATAATGGCCCATACGGTTACTACCAAACGTTAACTTAACCTCCAGTTCTTATTTTTTTTAGGAAAATTTAAATACTGAAAGCCTGGATTAATATTGACTTTAACTAATTTTAAATCAGAATAACATGACATATAACCTAAAATAAGCTACATATATGAATTATTCGTCATGAATCTATTGACATCATAACCAAATTGAAATATTTTTTAATAATCATTTACAGATATATTACTTAATGATAAAACTTTTAAATTAATATAATCTTTTACGGATTTGAAAAATATGAATATAATAACAACAGTAGTTGGCAGTTATCCTACACACGCCTATGATGCAAAGACATTTAATGAAAGGCTATCCGATTCCTTAGGCCTCTATGACCCATACAGGCAGGCCATTGTAAATGCCGTTACCAGTTTCGTCAAACGTGACATCGACATAATATGTGACGGACAGGTAAGGGAGGACATGGTGAAGATCTTCGCCGGAAAAATCAACGGATTTAAAATCGTTGACAACACGGCTTACATCAAGGGAAAGATTACCCCGGCGGCTCGCGGAATATCCACAAAGGATTTGCATTTTGCATACAAAGTTGCCAAATCACTGGATGACAGGTTTGAGTTAAACGCATCGCTGGATAAAATATATGCACACCAACAACGAGGCATCAAGGGAATAATTACCGGCCCTACAACCATTGTTCACTCCTCGATAATAGACAACTTCTACAGCTCAAAGAAAAATGCCATATATGATATAGCAAAGGCATTAAGCTATGAGGCAAAGGAACTTGAAAAAGGAGGGGCATGTGCCATACAGATTGATGAACCGTTTATCTCAACCGGTGCGGAGGACATTGAAGTATCCAAAAAGGCAGTCGAATACATAAGCACGTCGGTGGATATCCCTGTAATATTGCATGTCTGCGGTGACTTGAAGGATGTCCTGGAAGATCTTCTAAGCTTTGACGTTGACATTCTCGACTTCGAATTCTCGGGTATGCCCCAGAACATCAAAACCCTGAAAAAGGCATGGACTCCGGAGTGTGACAAGCAGATAGGAATCGGGTGCCTGAACACCAAACTTGAATCCGTGGACGATGAAGGCGACGTGAAGAAAACCGTAAATGACGTGTGTAAAATAATCGATAAACAAAACATTCTCATCGACCCCGACTGCGGTATGAGAATGCTGGATGAAGATGTGGCCAAGGGCAAACTGGAAGTCATTCAAAGTATTAGAAATAATGGAGTTTAAATATGGCAAAGTTTATTAGAACAAATTCAATAGCGAAGGCATGGATTACATGCGTAAAGAAAATCATGCTGGAAGGTCATGAAGTGACGGATGAAAGGGGAACCCTGACGAAGGAGTTGCAGAACGTGATGATTGAAATAACCGATCCCGACGACAACACCATACCGGAATGTTCCCCATGGCATGATGACCGGCTGGAAACGTATAAGCAGGAGCTACTGGATCCGGACAACAGTCAGGGATTTGTATACACTTATGGAAACCGGCTAAGACAATACTTTGAAGTCGACCAGCTGGACAAGTGTATTGAAAAGCTAAATAACTGCAGACAATCCCGCCGTGCCATTGCCATTACAATAGACCCTGTACAGGACAACTCCGTTGACGAGATTCCATGCCTTCAGGAAATTGCCTTTTTGATAAGGGATGACCAATTGTATATGACGGACTTTTTCAGAAGCAACGACTGCGGCGGTGCGACATTCCCCAACCTATTCGGCATACGTGAAGTCGGCTATTACGTCGCAGAAAATACGGATACCCGACTCGTCAACATGGTACATCATGCAATGAGCCTGCACATATATGAACATGACTGGGATAAGGCCAAGGAAATACTGCAAAAATACTGATTGCATCTACATATCCCATCAATAAGTTAATCATTAAATATTAAAAAGGCCAAAAAGAATAATAGACAAATTTAAAGGCTATAAATAACATTTAATGGAACAAATATAAATTATAATTTAATGGAGTTTTTTATCATGACAATAAGTATGAATGAAGCCGCTAAAAAAATAGCGGACAAAATGTTTGAAGATGCAAGCAGTTACAAGCTGATTTCAACAACGCTGGCTAACGGTACAAGAGTAATAGACTGTGGAGTAAACGCCAAGGGAAGCATTAAAGGTGGAGAACTCTTCACCAAGGTATGTCTGGGTGGCATAAGCGATGTCGGTATCTCCATCCCTGGAGACCTAAGCGACATCATGGCAATGCCTGCCGTTAAGGTAAAAACCGATTTTCCGGCATTATCCACGCTGGGTTCACAGAAGGCGGGATGGAAGATTGACGTTGACGGATACTACGCCATAGCATCAGGGCCTGCACAGACACATAAGTTTGTCAACAACCCGATTTACGACATGACAGGCTACGTTGAAGAATCCGACGTTGCCGTAATAACGCTTGAAACGGATACGTTGCCTGATGAAAAGGTGGCAGATTACATTGCAGATGAATGTGGCGTAAAGGCAGAAAACCTTACCATCCTCGTGGCACCGACGTCATCTCTTGTCGCTTCAATACAGATATCCGGACGTGCACTTGAATGCGGCGTCTACAAGATGTTCGAGGTAATGGACTTCGACGTGACAAAAATCACATATGCCGCCGCAATTACCCCCATTACACCGGTAGACCCTGACAGCGTCAAGGCAATGGGAAAAACCAACGATGCAATAATATTCGGCGGAAGGGCATACTACTACATAGAACCTGATGAAGGAGAAAGCCTGGAAGAATTAGCCGCCAATCTGCCGTCATCAGCATCG
>MUZY01000211.1:0-905 GCA_003266065.1 Methanosphaera sp. rholeuAM130 | reverse complement strand
GAGGTCTTTGCACCGGCACAGGTAATCGTCAATGACATGGTAACCGGTCAAATGTACCATACAGGATTTATAGATTTGGCAAGACTTAAAAAATCATTTGAAGTCATTGAAATAATCAACAAGAAATAAGTAAATGAGTTGTAATATAATGAAGAAAATCGGATTGACCAGTACGACCTTTGCCAGATATGACATGGCAAAAGCTGCAAAAAAACAGATAGAAAAGCAGGTAACCGGAGTCAAGTTTATTGAAAGATATGTTCCGGGAGTCAAGGACCTTCCCGTGAGTGCTAAAAAGTTGATTGAAGAGGAAGGCTGTGAGCTTGTCATGGCATTCGGTATGCCCGGAGGCGAAAAGATAGACAAGCTATGTGCTCATGAAGCCAGTACCGGATTGATTCAGGCACAGCTGATGACGAATACACATATCATAGAAGTCTTCGTGCATGAAGACGAGGGCATAAACGACAAGGATCTTAAAGAACTGATGCATAACCGTGCAACGCAGCATGCAGATAATGTCGTCAAGATGCTCTTTAAGCCTGATGCACTTAGAAAAGAAGCAGGACAGGGAATACGCGAAGGAAGAGAAGACAAAGGACCATTATAATTGCAACCCATTGACCACCCAATACTATTTTTTTAAAATCAGGACATGATTGATTAGTTTAAATTACTCATAACCAATATTTTAATATTTTTCAATATACTGCTTGATTTTAAAGTGTTATCGCTATTTTTTTGTTGCCAATCCCTTTTTTTTATAAATCAATTTGCATATCATCCTTTTTTTATTCTTCTCATTAAATCATATTTTCCATGTTAAGTGGTTTCCCCTTGCATTTTTTTATCTGTTTTTTAGAATATTCATTCCAAGATGTCTTAATTGTTTATATTTATTAAAT
>MUZY01000146.1 GCA_003266065.1 Methanosphaera sp. rholeuAM130 | reverse complement strand
AAATGGGGGATTATCTGATTAACCTGTAATTTGGATGTAAAAAGGTATAAATATCCATAAATTCGCTTTCATCCATATCCTTTATGTAGTCGTTGATATATTCCAGTTCATATTCTTTCAACAGCTCTTCTTTTGCATTTTTTCCAAGCTTCAGCATGTGCATATTTTCTTCTTTTAGCATGTCTTCCAGCAGTTCTATGCTGTGGGTATACTTTCTATTTTTCAATACGACCCATTTCTTGTCTTTAACATAGCAATCGGGATGTCTGGCTATGAAGTTTTCGGTGTTTTTGACATCCGTCACCAAAGGACCATAATGCAGTTTCAGCTTGGATAATGTCGCAACCTCATATTCAATCAGGATATGGGCTCTATTATTGTCGTCGATGTAGTATTTTGCCTTCAATACCTTAAAGTCATGGCTGTTTGATATTTTCTCCAGTGAATTGCATGTCTTGTTGACCTGCGGATATATTACGTCTGTCGGTAGCTGGGGCATATTGAATGACAGCATTAGACAGGTGGTATTTCTATCATTGAATTCATTTATCAGTTCAATCCTGTCTGTTTTGACCTTTCTGTCCTTGAAATACTCCAATGACGGATTTTTAAGGTAGTTTCTTGAAGCGACGATAAATTCCGAGAATTTCTGCATGGTCAACGCAGCCGCCACATTCCTGTTTTTGTCTGTAGGATCTATTGCTATTAATGCGTCCTTGAAGTTTTTGCATGTGCCGTAGTTTTCCAGGTCAATCTCTTGATGCAACCTCCACTCGGATGCATTCTTCAGCACGTTTTCAAAGCTGTCATATTCCAGTATCAGCAGTTCGCACAGGTATCCTGAAAAACCGCTTACCTTGTAGTTGGCACCGTAGGTGTTTATTGCACTCATGAACTTTTTGAGAAGCAGCACTTCATCCGCTTGCCTGTCGCTCATATGGGACTGAATGTAATCGGTATGCAGTATCGTCCTGTCAACCGCCGACTTAAGCTGGCTTGAATCACTGATTCTATAGCACGGCACAAAGTCTATTTCAAATTCTTCTATAAGGCCGGTCATATAGGGGTGTGATGCATATCTTTTTTCAGCTTTGCCGCCTGCTTTATCTATACAATATTCACCTAACAGCAAACCGTATTCCTTCAGCTTTTCTTCGCTGTACTCCAGTGGAAATGTCATGAATATGTCTATGTCCGCCTTTGATTTGAGTGAGGTTTTTTTGGCCATTGACCCGACAAGCCTGCATTCAACGTCAAGATTTAATTCTTTGGCATATTCTAGTATGATATTCATCAGATTATCACTAAACTTTAGGATTCTCTTTCTTTGTTCAATAGTAGGCTTAATGTCGGCTAATATTTCATCATATATAATAATCACCTTGTTAAAAGGGTATTTTGCTTTATTCAATCCAAATATGGATTCATTCAAATTTAATAATAAAATTCGTTTAAAAAAATAGGATTTGTATAAAAAAAAATATTGAAGTGGAAATGATTTTATTCTTTTCTTGCACTGACAATGGTTATAGGATTCAATGCTTTCATCATCACTCCACGATCTAGGATGGTACCCCTTGAAACGTTTATATTTACAACTTCAGGGTTGGCTCCAAGTTCCTTTAACATTTCAACACTTTCGGTTGCGGTTTCAAGAACGATGGATGTGATGATTATCTTTCCACCAACGGGCAGTTTAAGATATCCTGTTTCTATAATATTTTTAAGATTGCCTCCGCTCCCACCAATCATTAGCTTCGTAAAGTCTTCTATACGATCAATGGCGGATAATCCTTCCTCTTCTAACAGTTCTACTTTATTTTCCAATCCGAATTTTTCCAAGTTTTTCCTCGTAGTTTTTATCGCATCGCTGTCAATATCGATACTGTATACCTTTCTGGCTCTTTTGGCAAATTCCAATGTCAAGCCACCGGTTCCACATCCAACATCCACAACAACATCCTCATCAGTCAAACATACCTTACTGATTACCAATGCTCTTATTTCCTCTTTTGTCGGACCCGGTACTTTCTCGGTCTTATAAAACTCATCATCGGGTGTTATATCAAAATACATCATATCTTTCTCACTCCCAAAAAAATATAATTCTCGTTAATATAATCTATTGTTTCCATTTAGTAAATAATTTATTATTGATTTTAAGAATATCAAAAATCTTTCCAACAATGAAATCTATCTGATCATCAACCGTCTGAGGGTTATGATAAAATCCGGGCATTGCTGGAAGTACTATTCCACCCTCTTTGCTTATCCGGGTCATGTTTTCCAGGTGAACGGTTCTAAGTGGTGTTTCACGTGGTACAATTATCAGCTGCCTTCTTTCCTTGAGCGTAACATCCGCTACGCGTGTAATTGTAGTGTCTGCATATCCGGTGCTGATGGCGGACAATGTCTTCATACTGCATGGAATGATTATGCACGCGTCAAAGTAGAATGAGCCGCTGTTTATTTTTGCAGTCAAGTCCCTTTCTTCATAGCAATAGTCGGCCAGACTTATAACATCATCAGCACAGTAATCGGTTTCATGACTGATTATGTCGGTTGCTACTTGGCTGATTACCAGATGCGTTTCAACATCTATCTTTTCAAATTCTTCAAGTAGCCTGATGGCATATATCACGCCGCTTGCCCCGGTAATGGCAATAACTATTCTCATATTCATCAAATCCATCGTCGTATCTATTTTCCTAGCTTAAATGTTTCTTCGGTTTTGTATATCGGTCCGGATGGTGTCAAGGTACTTGACTTAAGGTGAATCTCCTTTACATCCATCTTACCGTAATATTCCTTCTGCAGTGATTTTAACGTATCCTTTAACTTGGCTTTATCATTGATGTTTTTAACCCTGCCAATTGTTATATGTGGCGTGTAGCTTCTTTCCTTTTCAAAGCCAATCTTTTCAAATTCAACATCCAATTCCTTGATTAGATCAACCGTCGTCTTATCCTTTATTCCTACCCATATGACACGGGGATTGTTAATGTTCCTGAAGGCACCAACATTAACAAGCTTCAATTTATACTCATTGTACTGACTTGTAACATTATTTACAACATCACATATCTCTTTTTTCTTATCCTCGTCGATATCACCAAAGAATTTGAGGGTAAGATGTATGTTTTGGCTCTTGACATAGTTGATTCTTGCACAATCGCTTTCTTTTATTATTTCCTGTGTCCGGTCAATGTTTTGCTTAATATAATCTTCAATTTCAATAGCTAGAAATGCACGCATAATCATATCTCCAATATAATATTATATCTGATTAACTTTACAAAAATAATTTTTCAATTTAGTACAAACTATTAATGAAGTTGTAAAACCAAAAAAAGAACATGCTTTACCGGCAATGGGTGGTGTTTGCTTTCAAAACAGCTATGCATCAAAGTCATGAAAATAGCGGTCAAATAATTGAACAAGAATATACCTTTTATGTTCAAATAATTGAACAAGTATATACTATTCAATCAATCATGCTTTGTGGACAAGGACAACTTCACTAAACACCATTTCACATTATATTGAGAATATGGTTCACTATATCACATTATATTGATAATATGGGTGAATATCCCAAAAAAGAAGTTTTTTTTCTATTGTCAAATCTATTTAAAAAAGAAGTAATTAAGGATTACAAATCTTACATGGATTGTAACCGCTGTTTATCGCATCATCCCTTGAGTTGAAGATGACCTTGTTTTTCTCACTCATCTTGCCCACAGCCTCACACTCTGAACTGTGAAACTTGTATGAATTCTTGTTTCCTATATACACTGAAGAGCTGCCCGTCACCTGATTTTGTGTCTTCTGTGGTTCTACACTCGTATTGTTTGTTGTTTGTGTAGGTTGTGCTTTTGTATCAGTACCGTCTGCCCACTTATACGGTGAAAACTCGCTTGGAGGAATGAACATGACCTCCGCCAGGTGTTCCTTAAGAAGCATTTCGTTCAGGTTTTTACCGTCGACNNATTACCACGGCCAATGTCCTGCCATATTTGTCACGGTATTTCCTGTCGTCAATGTTTATTCCGACTTCCTTGTTCAGGCATAGTTTTTTTACAAAGTTTTTGGAAGCCTGATATCCCGTGACGCCTTTTTCAGGTGTGTTGACTCCAACCAGTCGGACCTTTTTTCCGTTTGCCAGGTATATGGTGTCACCGTCAACGACATTCGTACAAACGCTTTTTTCTTCGCTTGTCAGGTATGTATTGTTGTATTTGTCCAGTATATCCTGTGTGGAATAGGAATCGTAATAGTTGTCCGGTATGTTATGGCTAAAGCCGGTACCGGTATATGCTGATGAAGCGGATAAAAACATCGAACATATGATGATTATCAGGATATATGTTAGCTTTTTATTCAAATTCATCTTAACATCTCCCTGGAGTATTTATATCATAATTGATTGTTTTTCATATTTATACTTTGATATTCATATTCTTATCTTCATATAGTTACCCGTTGTTAACGGAGAGCACAATGGTAATATTTCATCAATATATTCAGGGATAATTCTCTATGGATTATTTGACTATCCTGTACTCTACCTTTTTTTCATTTCTACGCCTTGAATCTATTTTTACCAAATCATAAACTACGGGGTTATTTATCAACATTTTCCACACTGAGTACGTTTCGTTTATGAAATCATCCTCCAGTTTTCTGTTTTCATTTACCAGTGGACATACGTATGGATATTCACTTTCATCAAATACCAGATGAAATTCACCTTCAATGGATATATGAGGTATCAGGGGAAATGTCTTGCATTGAATCGGCCTTAACCTGCGGTCACATTCAGGGGGACTGGTACATTTAACAACGAATATGTTGTCTTCCCAGTCATCAGGATAGTCCGGAGCGTTGGAAGCTATGGTATACAATTCAAAGTATGCATTGTCTTCATAAAGCAATTCTTCTCCGGGCATGAGGTATAGCATGAGTTCTTCATCTGAATGCTCTTTGTCATATACGCAGCATACCTCACCGCATAACGTTCCACAGTCAAAGTCCACCGGCGAGACTTTATCAAGCCTTTCATGGATTTCTTTCATAGTTTTTTTCATTTCTTCAGCACAAATCAGCATAATATTCACACACATTTAAACAAATTAAATGGGGGATATTCCCATTGTATTATTCTTTATCTTAGCAGTTATAATAATTAGTAGTAATCATTCTTATTAAATTTTTTTTCTATAAAAAAAGGGTGTCAAAGGGGGTTATTTTTTTTGAAGGGATTGGACAAGATTATTTTTCAATAATCTGTTCTTTGATAGCCATGCCGAAGTGTCTTGCACCGGTAGTGAAGTATGCCAGGAGTTTATCTCCTACTTTGACGTCCACTACGGATACGGCTTCTTTTTTATCGTTTACAAGTCTGATTGTTTCGGCGTTTTGCAGGAGTGTCCTGATTCTTTGACCTTCATATTCGGCTTCTATCAATATCAACGGTCTTCTTTCAATTTTAACTCTTCCAACGATAGCTGTTTTCGTATCTCCTTCACTGTTTACGGTTAATACTTCATCTCCTGCTTCGATTTCAGATAAATATCTTGTCTTGTTTCCAGGAGTCATTATGTATGCGTGTACCGGTCCGGCGTTTACCCTGAACGGACGGCTTGCCACATATTCGCTTTCCAGTGATTCGCTGTGAATCAGGAATAGTCCCGTTGAGAATGACCCTATCAGCATTCCCTCTCCGACTTCCATCATTGAACAGGTATCTACACAGACGCGGTCTCCCAATCCGAGTGATTTGACTTCAGTTACGGTGGCAGTTTTTAAGTCATAACTTTCCGATGATGATTTTTCAATAAGTTGACCCAGCTTTCTTATGTCGTTTCCATCGTTTGATGAAATTAATACACCGTCTGAGCCGTGTTCCATGGTTTCAAGTGCAAGTTTTGCTTCCTCATAGTTTGTAACATCTACCATTATCTTTGAGGTACGTTTTTGGAGGCTGGCTATGATGTTTTCCAATGGTATGACTTTCCAGTTTTTACCCTTTAGTATGACATAATCGGCCAGTGTACCCAGTTGAGAAACCAGCAGTTCATCTTCCTTGTTGTTTATTTCAACGTAGGCCGCAACTTTTTTGTCCTGGCCAAGGGCCTGTTTCACGTCATCTACGGTGATTTTCTTTTCAAATCCAAGTAACAGTATGTCGGAGTCTTCTTTGTCTGAGACTACTTTTATATCGCCCAGTTCCCTTATCGTATCCGCATTATCGAAGTCTAGTATATGGTCAAATCCGGATTCCAATGCACTTACGATGGCTTCTTTACGTTCATTCCATGTACCGTTAGGTCTTACCCATGCAAATTTCATGTTTTACACCCGTATTATTCCTTTAGGATATCTAACGCTTCATCCGGTGTCATTTTTTCATGAACAACTCCCACCAATGCACGTGTCATTTTTGCAGGATCTTTTGCCTGGAATATGTTTCTTCCAAATGCCACTCCTGCTCCCCCGACATCTATTGCATCATAAACCATTTCAAAGAGCTGTCTTTCCGTTTCTATTTTTGGTCCGCCGGCTATTATTACAGGTACCGGACAGCCGTCGACTACTTCCTTGAATGAATCAGGATCACCGGTGTAGTTTGTTTTCACTATGTCCGCACCTAGTTCGGCTCCTACACGTGCAGCCAGTTTCACGACATCCGGGTCGTGTTCATTGTCAATTTTTGGTCCGCGTGGGTACATCATGGCAAGAAGTGGCATTCCCCATTCGGCACAGGTTTCTGCAATTTTACCTGTATTGTGTAACATTTCCGGTTCCTTTTCACTTCCTATGTTTACGTGTACGCTTACGGCATCTGCTCCCAGTTTCAAAGCTTTTTCAACGCTTGTCACTTGTACTTTGTGGTATGGGTCTACGCTTAAATCAGTACTGGCTGAGAGGTGTATGATTAATCCTATATCCGTACCGTAGCCACGGTGACCGTTTATTACCATACCCTTATGCATTAAAACTGCGTTTGCTCCTCCGCTTGCCACTGAATCGATTGTTTCGGTCATGTTTATAATTCCAGGTATTGGTCCTCCGCTTATTCCATGATCCATTGGTGCTATTACACATTTTCCTGTTTTTCTGTTTATTATTCTTTCAATTCTTATTTTTTTTCCGATCATATTATCCCTTCATTAATTAATTTTTCAGTATAATTATACATCTGTATTTTGTATCTTAAAATGATTTTTATAACATTGTTATTTCAAATATGTGTACTATTATCCTAATTTTTTGAAAAAATTCCAACAATATCCATTATAATTGATTCTTTGTATCACTTCAGTTCTTTGGGTATTATGTCATCGGCACATGAGGATAGAAAACCATTATCGGAATGGATACGTTCGCCGGTTTGGGATGAATTGATAAAGTCAACCAAACCCCTGTTTCTAAGTAGGCATACCCTCGGCTTTAAAATTGATGACCATAGGAAAAATACCTTAAACACGGTATCCGGATGGTAACCTCCACCCAAATCAATACATAACACGTCAATATCCTTGTGGGATTTGGCAAATTCATACAACATGTCCTTATCCCTTACATCAGCACACTTGAATTTTATGTTGCTGTATTCTATGCCAAGATTATCCATTGCCTCAACACTTTCGGGGCTATTGTCAAATGCGTATACCGTGGCGTCCTGACATAGCTTTGATATAATCTTCGTGGATGTTCCCACGTGACAGCCAAGTTCGACGACGTTGTCAAAGCTTTCGATGTACCTGATCATGTCCTCCTGATAATTTCTTCTGTCATAGCTAATGCTTATTATTTCAAACACCTCCCGTTGATGCTGCAGGCCGCCAAAACACCAGTCGAAAAAGCTTTTTGAAGGTTGAATCCTCCGCAGATGCCACAGCCTTCAATCAATTCACCGGTAATGTACAGGTTAGGCACGATTTTTGATTCACACGTATTGGGATCAATCTCCTTCTGCATGATACCGCTATTTTCCACTATTGCATCCTCCAGGCATACCCTTTTAACCGTTATCTTCATCTTCTTCAAATTATCCCTTATTCTTATTCTGTCCTGTTTGGTAGTCTGATTCAATGAATTATCATCAATGCCAATGGCTTCCAGGAATACTTCGGTCATATTCTTTGGAAGATACTTATGCAGATAAACCCTTAAGTGTTTCTTGGGATTGTTCTTAAAGTCATCCTGAAGAATAGCGTCAAGTTGTTCATAGCTATATCCAGCTGCCAAGTCGAGGTATATCACTACTTTCCTGTTTTTTCTGAGATTGCTTTCAATATTCATGCTGTTATCCAGGATGCAATGTCCGCTTACTCCCTTGTGCGTAAAAAGTAATGAAGCCGAATCCTTAACGATACGTTTATTGTCGGCCTTAATCTCCAGGTTAACCTCCATGGTTATTCCCTGAAGTTTTCTAATCCATTCCTCTTCAATTTCAACAGGACATAATCCACCCATATTCTCCGGAATTTCATGTCCCAATCCTTTTGCAAATCTGTATCCATCACCGTTAGAACCGGTTTTAGGAAAACTGTCGCTTCCGGTTGAAAGAATAACGTTTTTTGTTTTGATTGTCTCGTCATTATATTCTATGATGAAGCAATCCTCTTTTTTTGTAATGTTGTGTACCTTAGAATTTAATCGAAACTTCGTCTTTGATTTTTTCAATATGTTGACCAAGCAATCTACAACGGTCTTGGAATCATCGCTTACTGGAAATACTCTCTTGTTTTCTTCAACCTTTGTCTTGCAGTTATTATCCTCAAGTAATTTGATAATGTCTTCATTAAAGAAGTTATTGAATGCTTGCCGGTAATAATTGCCGGAATTATAATAGCATTTCATGTATTCATTGAATGAGGCGTTATTTGTGATGTTGCATCGTCCGCCACCTGTAATGAGCATCTTTTTACCGAAAATATTATTTTTTTCCAAGAGTATGCTCTTTGAATCGTTGAGATAAATGGCGGCTAGAATACCACTGGCACCTCCGCCAACAACAACTGTATTATACGTATTCATGGTATCAACTTTAAATTCTCTACTTGTATTGTGATTTCTAATCCTTTAAGATATTATTAATTATAGATTATATAGATAAAATAGTTATTTGAAAAATTTTCCAAGCTTAAAAAAAGTGTTTTTTGAAATAAAAAAATAGGGGGTCCGATAAAATGTTATTTTATCGGCATCTTTACATATTTTAGCAAATTTTAAAAAAATAATCAATTGATTAATTAGTCATTCAACTCATTCCATACAAAATATACTCTTTGGAAGACTGTAATGAAACTTAAAATAGTTAAAAGTCCTATCGTTATATTCATTACTGTATGGGATCCGCCAAGTAATGCTGCGATAACTGATCCTATTACAATAATGAGCAATCTTTCGGCTCTTTCAGCTATTCCAACAGTACATTTCAGCCCTTCAGTTTCCGCACGTGAACGAACGTAACTGACGGTTAATGATGCAAGTATTGCAAGGGCACCTAAAATCGGATCAACGAAACCGCTATACATAATACCTATGATAATGGAGGCATCTGCAAATCGGTCACATGTGGAATCTAAGAATCCACCGAATCTTGTTTTACGATTTTGTGAACGAGCTATGGCTCCATCAATAACATCACAAAATCCACTAATAATTATAAATAAAGCCCCTGCCCCTAAATTACCGGCAGCATATAATACGCCTGCAAATAGACTAATCAACAATCCTATTATCGTAACGATGTTCGGGTTGATGTCAATTTTTTGGCCAATTTCACCGGTAATTCTATTTGTTCTTGGTCTTAATTTATCATTCAGCATAATATTCTATTTATAAGTTAAGTTATATAATAATTATTATAAAGCTTCTTAGAAAAATAACAGCTGAATAAAGATAAAATGAAAATAATAAAAAATCCAAAGAGTTATGAAATAGAGGATATCATTAATGAATTGTCCAGGGATAATCTTGTCGTATATCCTACAGATACGATATATGGAATAGCATCCAACATATACAGTTCCAATGCCATCGATAAGGTATTTGATGTAAAAAACAGAAGTCGCAACAAAGCGTTATCTGTATGTGTACACGACTTCAAACAATTGGGGCAAGTAGCCGAGATTGACAGGATCCAAAAATCCATTGCCAAAATGCTCTTTCCGGGTACTTACACACTGCTATTTAGAAAAAATGAGGATGTATCCCCACTATTGACGGCAAATTCCGATATCATCGGTGTCAGGATACCCGACAATGAGATATCCCGAGAACTAACCAAGAATTTTCCGATAACCACTACCAGTGCCAATCTGTCAAATAGTAAAACACCCGACAATATATGTGACATAGTCGAACAGTTGGGCAATTCGATATCCGTTTATATTGACACTGGCAGGATAATTAAAAACACATATTCCACCATAATAGATTTAACCGGCGATAAGCCCGTCATTGTACGCAAAGGAATGTGTGATGAAAATAAAATGGACGAGATTTTAAAAATGAATTTATAGTATGTTGATTAAAAATTTATACTAGTGTGGAAAAACTATTAATAAAGGACGTGTATTAAGATGGCAGTTGTAGATAAACATCAACGTGAAATTGAAGTAGGATCATATGTGATATATACAAGAATCGGAACGGTTGGTGAAGTTATAGATACCAAAACCAACAAGGACGGATCTTGGGTATTGATTCAATATGACGATTTGACAAAATTATGGTACAATACTCGAAATATTGAACTGACCGATAAAAAATATTATAAACAAACCAATAACGAACCTAAGGAATTAACTATGGATGATATTAAAAAACAGGTCAATAAGAAGGTAAGTGCTGAAATGAGTGGACATGCCGTTGGAGGAGGATAATCAAATCGATACCTCTCTTTTTTTCAATCATTTTTTTCAACTAATCTCCGGTCAAAAATTTTCCAAAGCTAATTTTTTTTAAGAATTGGTACTACTGGCAGTGTCATTAAGAATTGGTACTACTGGCAGTGTCATTAAGAATTGGTACTACTGGCAGTGTCAATAATAATAGATTTCAGGCAATTTTAAAATAAAATAAATAGTAAGGGGAGGTTATGGATGGTATTGAACATTACCTTCATTTATTTTTTTCTTTCCAATACTTATTTTTAATTTCTTTTCAATGGATTATTGTTATAGCATCATGTAAACCGCGGCTATGCTGGGCAGCGTAAGGATGATGGTGTTTCGAATCATCCTGAAACGACGCCTTCTCCATTCTTTATCTGTTAATTCCCTTGTTTTAGGGATTTTCAGGACACTCATTATAATACCTGCGGACAGGAATATGAAATAGGAGTTGAGGATAAACAGATATCCAGCTCCAAGGAGCATATCCCATCTTCCATTGGCAATCGAATAGCCGCAGGTACATAGTGGAGGCATCAGTGCCGTTGCAATTGCAACACCCGGGATAACCGTGTTTACCTTGTCGTCTCTGGTTTGACCAATGATTCCTGCAAGTCCTCCAAAAAAGGCTATGAGTACGTCGAAGAAGGTCGGTGAAGTTCTTGCAATTAATTCCGCACTCGGCGCTTTGACGGGTGATAGCAGAAAATAAATCATTGAGGCAGTGATGCTGATTGCAATCTGCAGTATGAAACCGCTCATATGCTTTCGAAGAAGAGGATAGTCATTGGATACGCTTGCATATGATGATGCAAGAATACTTCCCATTATTGGGGAAATAAGCATTGCACCGATAATAACCGCGGTAGAGTTCATATTAAGACCTACCGATGCGATTACCATTGCACATACAAGTACACACATGTTTGTCCCGGTGATTCGTCCACCATCCAAAAGACGTGTACGGATTTCATCATTCGATGCCGAATCATCCAATATGGAAAAAGCCTTTTTGATTTTTTCAGTAATTGTTTCTTCTTTATTATTATCCATACTAAATTTGTCCTTGTTTTCTTTTAATGCTGCTTAGACTTATTGAAGTTTGTATTTGATATTATTAAGCAGTTCCTCTTTTTTCCTGTCAACGTTGTAGTTTATCATTCGGCTTTCATTGTCAAGTTTCTTGTTAAGCCTATACAGTTCAACATCTATCTGGTGAAGACCCTTGTTAAGGTTTGATTTCAGATTTGAGTTTATCATGTCTTTCCGGTCAATCAAATCATGATACCTATAACCCAGGGTACTGTTTGCCACTATGCTGTCTACGCTATAGGCATCACTTCTAAGTTTTTGATTTAACTTTTCAACGCCATCCTTAACCTTTTCTTCATGTATCTTCTTGTTGTTTTCCAGCTGATATAAAACTTTTTCTGCATCAATCATTTTCATCAATCTCTCTTGCAATGCAATACTTGCATATTGCATTTTCATTATTCATATGATGTTTTTTTATGGGACAGTAGTAATGTTCACCATCATAACTCATACTTTTCAATCCGGCAAATATGCTATCTGTCGGATGGATTGGTTCCTTTAAAAAGTATATTGCATATACTATTATTATGTTGAATTTATTTAATATCTTTTCTTCAAATTCCTTATTTAAAATTTCGTTAATATTATCTATTTCATCCTTGTCAACCAATCCAGGATATGATTTCCTGTCGTTTTTCAACAGGTTGCAGCGTTTAATCATCAGCTCCACTACTTTTTTCCTATAATCGTCCTCATATTTCTTCGTCAAGTATTTGACGTCATCATTAACCAGGTATGACAGTTCATAGAAATCATCCAATTCGATATCCATGACCTTCTGTTGAAGTATCCTTTTCAATTCATCGTATGACAGGCCATCTGTTATTAACATTTCAAACACTTCACATCACATTTTCCTTGTTATGCTCATAGAATTCAACGATTTTCTCGGCCGTCTTAGGACCTATGCCATCAATTTTTGTCAATTCATTGACATCGGCATATGCTACATTTTTGCCGAATACGTCGCAGACCAGCCTGGCCCTTTGACGTCCCAAACGTTTTATTCCAATAACCAGTGGAAGAATATCCTCTTTTACACCATAGTACAGTCTTGAACTTAGCTTGTCAATTTCCGTCAAATACTTGTAGTTTCCAAGTACGTTAGATATCTCATGGTAATATTTAACGAGATTTGCCGCTTCATAGCTTGCACGTCTGGTAGATGCCGCATATACTTTCAAATAGTTTTCTATTTCATATTCCTTTCTCTCGTTAATCCATTCCAGTAGACTGGCGGCGGTAGATTCACTGTTCTGAACGAAACTCACAAAGACACCCTTGTTGCTTAGCACTTCCCTGATATTGTCCTTGTTTGCCTTGAATTTGGTGTTGATTTGTGGCATATCCTTGGTTTTTGATATTTCATATATAAGTTCCGCCGGATTAAATCTATTGGTATTCATGGTAGAGTAATCCTTTAATTTAATGGCGGTTTTAACCGCATAATTGTTTTTGGATATCAGCGTTCCAAGTGGGGTTGTCTGAAGTCCAGAAGGGGATACTCTAATAATCTGATTCTGCAGGAGATATTCCAGTGCGGATGATATTTCATATTTTATCGATTCGTCGCTGAATCCGAAGCTCATGGTATTATATGTATGTGATATCTGAAATCCGTAGAACGTCTTGTTGAAAAATTCAATCAAATCATCCAAGTCCTTTGCAAATCCACTGGATATCTGTGTAATAATCTGCTTTAAAACGGCATCCTCATTGTCTATTAATTTGGAGTTTGTAACTTCAATTTCTCCATGAACATAATGATCATCCAAGTCGAAGGCCTCATCATAAGTCTTTGCAAGCAGGTAAGAGAATCCCTCACTGTCAAATCCCGGACGACCGGCTCTACCGGACATCTGTTCATAGTCAAATACGGGGATGTTCGTCTGTCCCTGATCGGTCCACCTGTTATAGTCACGTATTACCACTCTTTTTGATGGAAGATTGACCCCATACATTAGGCTGGGCGTGGCCGTAATCATTAACAGGTTTCCGTTTACGAATTCCTCTTCTATAATCTCCTTTTGTCTGTCGAATAGTCCCGCATGATGGAATGCCACTCCACATCTTATGCACTCGGCAAGCCTTTTACAGACCTCAGTAGGCTGTGAATTGCTTCTTTTTGGAACTTCCAGTATTTCATCGGCTATATCGTTGAATATTTCCCTTTGTGCATCGGGTATGTACCTTTCAATTTTAGATGCCATATTGGCCGCAAGGGATTCCGTAAATCTTCTTGTGGATACGAACGTCAGCATCTGGGATGAATCCTCCAGGCTGTCGTTCAATAGCTTGTATACTATGTTGTTTTTGTCCTTGGTGCCGAATTCTTCTGCACACAGCACCTCTTTATGGAGTGGTACGGGCCTATAGTCATGGGTTACAACTTCTGCTTCCAGCCAGTGAGCCATTTCATCCATGTTCTGCAGAGTCGCAGATAACGCTATTATTCTGATTGATTTGTTCTGTTCCTTAATTCTGGTTATTGCACATTCAATCGTTGGACCACGGGAATATTCTCCTATCATGTGAAATTCGTCAATGATTAGCAAATCCAATTCATGCAGGGTGTTTAATGAAAATCTCGTTAATGCATCAAAGGATTCAAATACCATTACGGAGATGTCGCTGCTTCGGGGATGTTTTCCTACCTTGTACCCGAACTGCTCAAATACTTTGAATTCCTTGTATTTTTCGTTCTGCAGTGATATCAACGGTACGGCATATACTACTTTTCCCCCTTTAAGCAGAACCTTTAGCATAGCCAGTACTCCCAGTACGGTTTTTCCACTTGCCGTTGGTATGGATATTATGTAGTTTTCATCATTTTCAAGATATCCCGATTCAATCACGGCCTCCTGTGCCGGATTGTACTCTTCGATAAACGGATATGCTTTTTTCATTATTTCTTCAATGTTTGAATCTATATCAACCATGCGATTTTCCCTCCTGCTTTTATGTTATATTCATTATTCGGTGATTTTATCCGGATTACATTTAATTTGTCATGTATTTTTATGTAAAGTCTTTAAAATATTACCGTTAAATGGCATTTTCACATGCTTCTTTATAGTCTTTCTTTAACAATCATTCTATGTAGGGGATTCTGATTTTTGAATAGTTGGCCTTTATAGTCTCTCTTGCATTCTTTCCTAATTTTTCCCTAAGTTTTTCATCATTTATGAGTCTGTCTATTTCACGTGATAATCCTTTGGCGTCTTTTGGCGCTACGATTATTCCATTCTCATAATCTGTTATGACATCCCTAATGTTTCCCGTGTCCGTTGATATGAAGGCTCTTTTGCATGCCATAGCCTCCAGGGCTATTATGCTTGCACCCTCCGATACGGATGGCAGAACCATGACGTCTGCCTGCGGTATTATTTTTTCAGGAGCATATGTTTTTCCAAGTAGATACGCATCATTAATCTTCTTGTCTTCAATAATCTTCTTAAGATTATCATATTCTGTTCCATCCCCATAGATTAACAACGTATAATCCGTTTCGGCCAGGCTTTTTGCCTCGAGAAGATACTCCAATCCCTTCTGTTTTACAAGGTTTCCTATAAACATTACCAATGGCTTGCCATATTTTTCCCTAAGCGGATTATGACCTGACTTGTTTTCGTCAAATTTATTCACGTCAACGGTATTCGGCGTTATGGTTGATTTTTCCTTGATGTCATCTATATCCAGCAATAATGATTTTTCATATAACTTTCTGCTTACAAAGTACACCTCATCGCTGTTTTTTAGAGTGTATCTGATGAAGGGCTTAAGAAGAAAATTGTCTGCCAGTATATTCATGTCGGATCCGTGAACGCTCGTAACAATTCTTAAGTCCCTCTTTCTTTTAACAAGTACGGCTACCAGTGCCGGAGGAAGAATGTAGTTTGCATGAATCACTTCAATATCATACTTGTCAACAATGTTTAGGAGAATCCTATAACTGGACAAGATAAAGCTTAAGCCACGAATTCCGGGAATGTTTATGGTATCGGCTTCAAATACATTATCGTCACGTTGAATGTTGCCCGGATACGTCAATACGTATACGTTGTGCCCCAATCTTTCAAGTTCCTTCTTGACGTTGGCAGTATAGGTGGAGATGCCGCCCAACTGTGGGGGGTACTGGCCGACAATACATATGTTCATTGTTAAACACTTCTCTTATTTTACGTTCATATATTAATTCGGACTTCATTTCCATTCGAATGGAATTTTATCTGTTTTGGATGGATTTAATATTTCACCGTTCATCTTCACAATGATTGCATGAAACTCGATGTTATACTTGAGTTGGCATAGCTCTTCAATTTTATCTCCAATCAACTCAAAAACATCGGTCGTAAGATTATTTTCATCCAATATCTTTATGACGTCCTCCGTTGTGATGCATGCGTATATCCTCTGCAGAGTATCATAATCGGCACCGCAGAGGGCACTATATGCCGTCATAATCTCTCGTCTGGCATCTGCAACACTTTGTTTCGTGTTGAATATTCCCGCGGCGATTTTAATTAGTTTGCCCGCATGGCCGAAGATTGTTATTGATTTGATAGCGTCAAGTTTTTCTGCTTCCTCAAGCATGTATCCGACGAAGTTACTCATCTCGATAATTGCATCTTCATCGATTATAAGTCTTTCATTGGCTATTCGGGTACCTATATTGCCCGGTACAAATAACAGGTCTTCATATCCGTTGGCAACGGCCACATCCAACTGTACCCTTAATGAATCGGTATATGCCTTGTTGGACATTGGACGTGCTATGCCGGTGGTTCCCAGTATGGATATGCCGTCAACTATTCCCAGACGACTGTTCATGGTTTTAGGCGCAATTTTTTTACCCTCCGGTATGATTATTTTCACAATTGCTCCCTTATCTTCCGGTAAAAATCTCAGAACGTTTTCTTTAATCATTTTTCTTGGAACGGGATTGATTGCAAATTCACCTACCGGAATTTGAAGTCCGGGTTTTGTTACAACACCAACACCTTCACCTGCAGTTATTTCAACCGTACCCGTATTGTCTGTTAATTCTACTTGAGATATGATTTTTATTCCACGCGTAACATCCGGATCGTTATATGTCGGTTTTTCAACAACAGC
This sequence comes from Methanosphaera sp. rholeuAM130, assembly GCA_003266065.1. Taxonomy (GTDB): domain Archaea; phylum Methanobacteriota; class Methanobacteria; order Methanobacteriales; family Methanobacteriaceae; genus Methanosphaera. The sequence goes on along the minus strand of MUZY01000146.1, from coordinate 2,441 downwards.
ACATGCTTTGGTATCAGATAATTTCTTGCTTTCATATATTTCCGCAGTCAACTTATTGTTGGGGGCAATAATGTCAACTACCTCTGGGGATTTATCGAATATCGTAAGCAACGCTGCAACACTGGCCGCTGTAGCAACACTGCCTGTTGTTATGCCCGATTTTTCCCGTGAATTTTTATGATGCTCCATAGTAATTCATTCTCCTAAAATTAAAATACCATATTATATCTTTTATTTGTTTGGAAGTAATTAATTTCTAATTATCATATATATATTTTTTAATTCAATATTTTTTCTATTGATTTTATGATGAAAAAATAGACAATCACTATTTCATTCTTTTAAGCTTTCACTCTGTGAATCCACAGTGTAGTCTTGTTATTGGGTATTTTACTCATGTGATAATAAGGGGATTTTAAGCATATTGTATTGAATCCGAGTCTTCACTTATTAATAATTGTTGATGATTAAAATTTAATAAAATGATAATATAGAATATATAATTAGAATAAAATTTCTAAAAATGGATTAGTGAAATTAGAAAATTTACATATACAATAGTATTATATTCAATAAATTAATGAGGCTAACAATGGATTCTGGTCGTTTTGAGACATTTATAGATGCAATTCTTGCAATCATGATGACTGTGATGGTACTTAAGATTCCTCAACCGGAAACAATGACTTTTATGGGTATATGGAACTTGCGGGTCATGTATTACGCATACTTTCTAAGTTTCATCGTACTTTTCAGCATATGGGATCATCACAGGAAATTATTCAATTATCTTGAACATATCAATAATAATGTCATATGGATGTACTCCGTATTGATATTCTTTATCACACTGGTTCCCTACTTTACGTCATGGGTGGCACATAAACCATATGACCTGCTTCCCGAATTGATGTACGGGTTGATATTCGTTATTGTCAATATCCTCTTCGTATTGTCCACAAGAGTGGCAATCAAGCACGACGTTCACAATCATGAAATAAACGGTATCAGTTATAAGGAAGTGTTGGTGTTAAATATCGTATTATTTGCTATGGGAGCAATAGTTGCAGTTATGGGCTGTCCTGTTGCCATGATGGTATTGTGCTTGATAACCGTTGTCACATGGAATGTAATTCCATATATTGAAAAGACGTATGTGTTGGGTGATGACAATGGAAAGTGACCGCTTTGAGGCATTAATCGATGCGATTCTGGCAATCATCATCACGATAATCGTCATGGAAATACCCCTTCCGGAGACTACCAATCTGTCTTCATTGCTTGAGTTATATCCTCAATTCTTGGCATATGCACTTAGTTTTGTCATATGCTTTGAGGTATGGAATTATCATCATAACCTGTTTAACGTTGTAAATAAGTTAAACAGTTCCGTTACGTGGGCGGGCTCCTTTGCCATAATGATTGTAGGATTGCTTCCTCATGTAACCACAATGATTTCAACTGATTTCTATTCATTCACGGCACAGGCAATGTTCGGGTTGGTATTCCTATTGACGAACCTGAATTTCTATTTTGCCGATTTATTGTTAATCAGGGTTGATAAAGCCAACATAGCATTAAGATTGGAGTTGAACAAAAGGAAGAAAATCACGATAATCTCATTCATTCTCCAATCAATAGGATTTGTCTTGGGTTATCTGCTTTATCCGCCGATAATATTTATTGCATGTGTATTGTCGGTATCGGTTGCATTATCATGGTCAAAGATTAAGAATTATGTATAAGAGGTGTTGTTTATGATGAAGAAGAGATTAAGGCAGTGTCAAAAGCCGCAGGGAGATTTTGGAAAAGAGGTTATAAAAGACATGAACAGGCATCATGAAGTAATATCCAACTTTTCAATGGAGTCAATTTCATTGCCGGATGACGCTAAGGTTATTGATTTGGGATGTGGCGGTGGAGTCAATATTGAAAAGTTCCTCAAACGATGCCCTAACGGCATCGTCGATGGCCTGGACTATTCGGGTTTGTCGGTAGTCGAATCCGTCAGGCGTAATCAAAAAGCCGTTGACAGTGGACGCTGTCATGTTTATGAGGCTAACGTACTGGATATTCCATTGGACGATGGAATATATGATTTGGCATCCGCCTTCGAAACAATATACTTCTGGGGGGATTTGAAAAAGGCCTTTAGTGAAGTTTACCGTATACTCAACGATGACGGTAGATTCATGATTGCCTGTGACACCGACGGCAACAATCCCAACGATCAAAAGTGGGTCAATCTCTTTGAGGACATCAACGTTTATTCAAAGGATGAACTGGTAACGATATTGAAGGAAGTGGGCTTCGAGGACATTGACATATTCCATAAAGAAGATGAATATCTGCTTGTAGTCGTTGCATGCAAATGATTTTCACGCATTTGAACAGGAATCTTCAAATCATTTCTCTTTTTTTTAATTATTTTTTTTCATATT
>MUZY01000159.1:1742-5657 GCA_003266065.1 Methanosphaera sp. rholeuAM130 | reverse complement strand
AATTTTATTGTTATTTTGTTTAAAATGGAATTTACAAAATTGATGTTTAAATCCTAAAGCATTGATGGAGGACATGTATTCTGGTTTTAAGTCTGTTGTAATGGCTATTCGATCTTGATTTGATGTGGCTTCTTTGAGAAAATTCAGTACTTCTTCTTCCGTTTCATGTTCTACAACTTTATAAGCTACAATAGTATCGTGACATACATCTACTAATGCTAATAAAAACATATATTTGTCACTTATATCTTTTATTTTTATCCGTAACGCATCAAATGCATAATATCCTGAGTATTCTTTGATATTTGGATTAAAATGGATATGATAATCAACTAGAATGTCTTGAATTTCTTGATGGGAAATATTAATCCCATGTACTTTTTCAAAGAATTCTCTGATTTTTCTAACACTTGTAAAGTCAATTGAGTAATATTCTTCTACAATGTTCATTACTTCATTTGACACAGTAAAATTAGGTTTTACAATAGAAGAAATATCTGCTGAAAAATCTTTTCCACAATGTTTACACTTATATCTTTTAATTTTACAATCAACAAGACCAAAATCCATAAGTAATAAACTTCTAGAGTAGTATCCTTTTTCATTTATATCTTTAAAATAACATTCAGGACAATAAACCCGTTTCTGTTTCAAATGATACATATTATTACTTTTCCAGACTATTAAATTAGAATCTAATTTCTCAATTTTATCTTCTATATATTCTTTTCGGCTACTCTGTTCAGGTAGTTCATCAAAATAACCGTCAAGTTTATATTGTTATAATTCATAAATATTAACAGGAGAGTTATTTTCGCTTTTCATAATATAATATCTATCCTTTTTACTATATAAACCTATTTATGAGCTATTTTTTTTAAGCACGCCCACAAGGGGCGATAAAAAACAAATTTACAACATCAAATCTAACTTCATACTTTTATAACTAAATTGTAATATGAAATTCATACCCACAGATGTTGACACTATCATTTAACAAGGAAGGCATATGGATTAACTTGAAAAACATGATTCATCGAAAAGGATAATACGGAAATATGAAAACAAAAATAGTTTGAAATATCATTGACAATGTTTATAAATATAAATTAAATTATAATTTATGTATATTATTTAAGTAGTAAAAGTATAAATAGTATGTATAATATACTGAAATTAATGGAAAATGAATGGCAACCATATATAATCATACAATTAAATGGAGATATAAAAGAAATTATGAAATATAAAATAGAAAAAGACTTATATGAACATACATTATTACTGAACAAAAAACAAAACGAACTAGTACCAATAAACTGTGGTTTTCGATGTGTTAGAAGTACGATAATAAACAGAAGTTATTATTCAACATATTTATATGTTAAAAAGTACTTAATAAATAATGGACATGATATCCATAACATTTCATATTACTTAAAGAACAAGAAAAAAGTTATAACAGAACACCAGCAGGTAATCGATGAATTAGAAGAAATAAATGGAGAATTATCAATTAAATTACTGAACTTGAAACAGTTACGTCATAAAGCAGATTACCATCCCTCAAAACATATTAGTACAAAAGATGTAAATAACGCAATATCTTTAATGAACGATATAATGCAAAATTTGAAAAATAATTAAAATCAAAGAGGAAAAAAAGATATTGAATAATTAATGGAATGACTATTATATGTATACTAATCCATAGACCATATATCAATTAGTGAAATGATATTAAAAATCTTAAAAAATCAAGGAGAAAAAACCATGAAATGCAAATATATCACAGCAAACTATGACACGACCCATCTTATGCCAAATGACAGTGAAGACATCATATTTAAGAAGTTTATGGAAAAATTAGCCGATAAATACGAAGCATCCTCAATAACTTTAAGCCCCGAATATACTGATGATGACGTGTATATCTTCACTTATCAGATTCCCGAAAAATTCAACTCAAAAGAATATCTGGAGATATGGGACAAAATTATAGAAGAAAAAAATAGGCATGCCGAGAAAATGAACAAAGAAGAATTTATAAGCAAATATACCGTGAACTTAAAAAGGTGATAAAATGGAATTGGTACTCGATTTATACTCCGAAGAATATGTAAACAATAATGAACTGCCAAATACTAAAGAAGATATGCTGTATCAAAAAGAACTATTGAAAAATGCAGAGAAATATCCCATAAAAAAGATAACACTTCGACCGGACTACTTTGAAGATTTTGAATATTTTTATATCTTTGAAACAGAAACGCCATTAGATTATTATGAAACTGACAAAATAGAAACCGAACTGAACAATAAAATGAGGGAATACGCCAAAAAATTAGGCTTTAAACGAAGAAAATATGCAATTTTAAGGAAGCTTTAAAGAAGATTCTGCAAATCCGTGCAATATACGACTAATAATAATCTTACTTTACCGATAGCCAACAATAGCATTTATACTTCCATTACGTCAGTGACTTACAAATTATTGAGTCATGATACTCTTACCTTTTTTCCGATATTTGCCGTTAAATCCAGAAATCCACCTCCTTCTTTTTATTACCCATTCGATAACAAATAAATCGAATCCCTTAAATTTCCGACATTTTAAGTAAAACCACTATCCAGATTTAAGTCCATGCGTAGATATCCCAGATATACATGCTTTTAAATATGATACTTTAACTTTTGATAAACTTTATTAATTTTACATATAACTGATAATAAACGGAATAATGAAACGTATCCTTAAAAAATAACCTTTATAAAACATTAATCATTTGTTGAAAGAGTCAATTTGAAGCTATTGCTGAATGAAGACAATTATGGAAATGGCATGCTAAAGAGTTAATTACAATCAAATACAATAGTTAATTAGAGCGTGTTAAATATGAATTATCTGATAATAAATGGAAGTCCGCGAAGGGAAAATACGTGGAAAATAGTAGAAAGAATAAAGAATACCCTGGATAAACAGGAAGAGAATACTTACGATGAAATTGACCTGATTGACTTGAAGTTGCCACAATGTACGGCCTGCTACAACTGCTTCAATTACGGCGAAGACAAATGCCCACATAAGGACATAATATCCCCGATGGTTGAAAAAATGAAAAACTGCGATGGACTTATAATAACCAGCCCTGTTTACGTATTGAACGTGACCGGACTTGTAAAAACATTCTTTGACCACTTGGCATACGCATATCACAGACCTTGCTTCTTTGATAAAAAGGCATTGATTGTGGTTACGACGGCGGGAAACGGCCATAAAAAGGTAGCCGGTTACATGGATGAAAACCTTAGAAACATGGGATACAACGAGAGATTTGTACTTTCATTCATACATGCACATGATGGTCACGGATACCTTCCACTTAAGACAAAGGAAAAAACGGACAAAGTAACATTATCCTTCTACAACAGCATAAAGTCAAAAAAACTTAAAAGCCCGGACATGAAGGCATTGTTTATGTACAACATCTGGAGGGCAATGGCCGCAAACAACACGATAGAAATTGACAGCAGATACTGGAAAAAAAACAATATGACAAACAGCGAGTTTCATCCAGACGTACCATGTAATATTATAAAAAAGCTTCCGTTCAAGATATTTTATAGGATTATGCTCCTATTCTTAAGCAAAAATACAGTAGAACAAGAAAAATAAGATCGGCCTTGATAACCAAGTGCAAAATTACATGTATATTATAAGCATAGTCGATGATAATTAGTATAAATAGTAATAAAAATTGATAAAATGATTGAACAAAATATAATGAAAAAATACACAACATAACAGATGATTTCTACCATAAACTATCAAACAAAATAATCAGAAAAGAACAGATAATAAGCATAGAACACTTAAACATCCAGGGCATGCTGAAAAACCATAAACTGGCACGA
>MUZY01000159.1:0-1662 GCA_003266065.1 Methanosphaera sp. rholeuAM130 | reverse complement strand
ACCAAACAGTGCCATAATTGTGGCTACAAAAACGATGAATTAACCTTAGAAACAAGAACATGGCAATGTCCTCAATGTAAAAGTATCCATGACAGGGATGTTAACGCTGCTATAAACATTTCCCAAGAGGGCTTTAAAATATATAATCGTGAAATTAACCGGGGGGATCCTGGGGCTAGCTTGTGCTACTATGAATCATCAGATTTATCTAAGCAAGAAACACAAAACAATAAACATAATTCCAAAAAGGAAATTCCTATAATTGAATTATGATATAAAATTGTGACTCCAGAATTATATAACTAATTACTGGACAAACCCATAACAGAAAAAACATAAACTATACACAAAAAAGGATAAGACGGTGCAAACATGGTATTCATACTATCAAAAATATATCAAACATTACCACAAAGCGTGAAAAACAACAGCAAAGTAATAGAACTAGTACAACGATTCAACAACAACAACAAACTAAAAGAACTAGAATCACACTACAGAATGCTGGACATAATATTTTCAAGTTGCCAGATAAAAGCAACAGGAACAACAAGAGACATACAACTACTATCACTAGAACTACTAAGACTACTAGACAATATCTGCCAAAAACACAACATAACATACTGGATAGACTACGGAACACTACTAGGAGCACACCGACANNTTCCCAGAAGAAATAAACAAAACCCCAGAACTCAAAGAAAACCTCATAATATCCAAACTAACACAACCCCACACAAACTACCCCGAAAAGGCAAACATACTCGACAAAGCAAACAATGGAACATTCATACTATTCTTCCAATGTGCCACCAAAAAGCCATACGTACACTTCGACGTATTCCCCAAAGACTACATCGAAGACGAAGGACTAACACCAGACAGAAACGAAAAACAAACCAAACTACAAATAGAACTACGAGAAAAAATAGAAAACAATACATGGACACTACAAGAAGGACTCAAAACACAAAGAGAAAAACTCAAACACACAGACCAAAAAACAGAGAACCTAACAGATGCCATAGACGGACTACACAACAACATACACAACAGGATATACCCAACAAACACAATATTCCCACTAACACAGACAGAATTCGAACAACACCAATTCCCAACACCACAAAAAATAGACCAATACCTACCACTAATCTACGGACCAGACTACATGCACATACCACACATAGCCCTAGACCACAGCACAGAAGACATACTACAACAACAATACAACAATAACCTAGAACAAATGAATGAAGACTTCCAGAAAATGATAAAACTGCTAAAGAAAATAAACGACGACTACCCTAACGCATAACACAAAAAAAGCCTCACCACCCACCACACAAAACCTATTTTATAAAGCTTTAAAATATAAAATGAAGTATAACAATAATTTAAAACACTGATAAAAAGTAAATAAATAATAATAAAACGACATACCCATAGTATTTAAAACAAAGAAGGATATCCCTTACACAAGTAGTTGGTAAGATATAATTTCCAATTATTATTTAACATTTATCATCATAACATTTCTTTACCATCCATGCCCCATATAACAAGTTAGTTGTCCATTTTTTATTCTTATCCGCCATTTATTCGTCTTGTTCCCATATTGTATTTCCAAAAATGATAAGTCTTATATAAAATAAGATA
>MUZY01000256.1:6514-10389 GCA_003266065.1 Methanosphaera sp. rholeuAM130 | reverse complement strand
GATAACATTGTCGAAGGATAACTAACTCACCAGTAGGAGGCAAACGATTATGCTCGTTTGTGTACTATAACAAACATGGCAAAGCATTAATGCCATGCAAACCAAGAATGTTGGATAAAATATGAGAACGGCAATTGGTCTGTGTCCTAAAGAGGACACAGTATCCTCGCCGTGAAAAAAGATGAAAATAATTAAATAAGTAATGATTTGAAATGCTTTATGAAAATAACATGTTTGTTATATTCACATCTAAGATTATATAAGATTGGATTGTTTTAATCTGATAGTAAAGTATAAATTAAATAAGAATAAATAGAAAGGAGTTAAAAAAATGGATGAAGAAAATTCAATAAAAATATTTAATGACAAAAAAATAAGAACAAAATGGGATGAAGATATAGGAGATTACTGGTATTCTGTTATTGATGTTATTGAGGTATTGACTGAAAGTACTAATCCAAATAGATACTGGAGTGACTTAAAACGTAAATTATCTGAAGAATCCGGTCAACCTTACGAAAATATCGTAAGGTTGAAACTCAAAGCATTTGATGGTAAAATGCGTGAAACGGATGTAGCAAATACTAAACAATTATTACGTATCATTCAGTCGGTTCCATCACCTAATGCCGAACCATTTAAACAATGGCTTGCCCAAGTTGGTAATGAGCGTTTGGATGAGATGGCTGATCCAGAATTAGCTATGCAAAGGGCTATTGAAACGTATCGTAAGATGGGTTATAGTGAAGATTGGATAGAACAGAGAATTCAAAGTATTAGGGTTCGTAAAGATTTAACTGCTGAATGGAATCGTTCAGGAGTTCAGCCGGGTCAGGAATATGCTATCTTAACTGATGAAATTACCAAAGCTTGGAGTGGGAAAACAACCACTGAATATAAAAACTACAAAGGACTTCAAAAGGAAAGTCTGCGGGATAACATGACTAGTACGGAATTAATACTTAATATGCTGGGAGAAGTTGCTACAACGTAAATCAGTAAAACGGATAATCCTAATGGTTTTGAAGAAAGTAAAAAAGTAGCTCGTGATGGTGGAAGCATTGCAGGTAATGCAAGAAAACAATTGGAAAAACGAACTGGAAGGAAAGTAGTAAGTAAACTAAATAGTAAAAGTGATCCTAAAGAATTGGATGTATAACTGGTTTATGTTTTATTTGAAAAGAGTATATTTAAACTACCATGCCCTCATGTCCTAGGGGCATGGATTTATACTTTATTCTGTAAGTCCCCTAAGAGTAATAGTTAACTAGATATGTTATGTTAGTAGCTATTATTTGTATCTATATATAATTATTAACTGGATATTCAAATTAAACTTCTTGGAGTATTGTTAGTCAAAGTTGGCAGTTAGAAGTTGAATCTTGCCTATAATTGTCTCAATATCAGTAGCACAAATTTTGAAGGGTATAATGGGAACATTTCTTGTGATAATTAATATAAACTGATTGAAAATAAATCAACATATGTAGTTTTTTGAAAAACTAAATATGGTAAAATATGATTTTTTAAAAAACTAAATTGGGTATATTATGGTTTTTTAAAAAACCAAAATTATAAGTAATATATTGAATAAATAATTCTTTAGAAAATAAGAGAATATATCTGATTGAAAGAGTAATAATTGTATTGGAATATTACGGGTGGTATGATGGATGAAGAAGAAATAAGAAATTATTTGATGAATGTGATTAATTCAACACATTTTCTAGTTCAAGATAAAATTTATAGAGATGATAAGAAATTTAACGAACGTAATGATTATTTTAGAATTAAGAAGTATCTCGATAATTTTTTAGAAAACAATATTGATGATAGATTTATAATAATGCCGGGATTACGGGGAGTGGGTAAGACTACCCTATTATATCAGTTTTATAATTACTTGGTAACAGAACATAAAATTAAATATCATCAAATATTATACTTAAACCTTAATCGATTGAAAGATAAAGGAAAAATAGATTTATTGTCCTGTTTGGATATATTTATTAAAGATATTAATGATGAAGCATACATTAATAAAAAACCGTTATTTGTTTTTGTAGATGAGGCACATTATGCCCCAAATTGGGGATTAGTTGGAAAAATTATCTATGATGAAATATCTAATGTTTTCATGATATTCTCTGGATCAAATGCATTAACATTAAATGTTGATTCACATACCGGTAGAAGAGCTCTTAAAAGAGAGATTAATCCCATTAACTTTGCTGAATATTTATATTTAAAATATTATTGTGAAATGCCAATAAAGATGAAAGAAGCTTTTATTGAACTGTTGTTTTATGGAGATATTGAAAGATTCTATAAAATTGAAAAACATGTCCAGTTAAACAGTTTTATGGAATTAAAACGTGATGTTAAAAAAGAATGGGAATTATTTATGAGATATGGAGGTTTACCATTTACATTAAATAAAAATCCTGTTGAAGCAAAAGAATACACATTAGAAGTTAAAGATTACATAGTCGAAAGGGATTTGCCTCTCATCAAATCTCATTCAACTGAAACAATTGGTGCTGCATATCCTTTACTTGATATCATAGCATTACAAAAACCAGGAACATTATCGGAGGAAAAGCTCTCAAATAATTTAGATATCTCCAAAACGGCAGTAAGGGAGTTGTTAAAATCATTGACCAAAGCACTGATAATCTTTAATATTCCTTCTTATGGTTCTGTTTCAAAACAAGAAAGAAAACCTAAAGAATATTATTACTGGTCTACGCAAATTAAAGCGGCTATCTTTGAAAATGATGGGGGTAGTAATTTAAGAAGTCTACAGGAAATTAAAGGTATATTATTGGAAAATTATGTTGCATATTCATTATATAGATTAAAGGTTGAATATCATTATAACTTTAAGATATACTATGATCCACGTAAAGGCGGTGTTGATTTTCTTATTAAAACAATAAAAGGGGATATTATACCTATAGAAGTGGGAATAGGTAAAAAAAATAAAAGGCAGATTGCATCTGCAATAGAAGAGTATAAATCGGATTACGGAATTGTTATTTCTGATACTACAGATAAAATAATTAAAGATGATAATATTATTTTTGTACCATACATAACATTTACTTTATTCTAGTGTTGTTATTTTTTATTCATCAATATGGTATATTTAAACTGCCACATCCTGCATAGGATATGGATTTGCAGCGGTTTATCTTGTGAATTTACTGGTTTAATAGACTAAGTACAATTATTGCTATGTTACTAGCGAATATTATGGGCATCTATGGGTGTTTAATCCTAGCCTGTGGTTCTACGGAATATTATTAAAGAATTCTGGGATGGTGGGAATAGTCAAGGTTTTGAAGAAAATAAAAAAGTAAATTGTGATTGAGCTTCAATTACAGATACTCTAGAAAACAGTTGGAGAACGAACTGGAAGGAAAGTAGTAAGTAAACTAAATAGTAAAAGTAATCCTAAAGAATTGGGTGTATAATGGTGATATTATGGATACTCAAAATATGGAAATTGTAGAAAGATTATTATATATTGGTGATGAAGGTGCTGAAACAATAGAAGTTATTGTAGGTGATGAAACATTATGGGCAACACAAAAATCAATGTCAAGTTTGTTTGATGTAGGAATTCCTGCAATTAATAAACATTTAAAAAATATTTTTGAAAGTGGTGAATTAGAAAAAGATTCAGTTATTTCCAAAATGGAAATAACTGCAAATGACGGCAAAAAATACAAAACAAATTTTTACAATCTTGACGTGATAATTTCAGTAGGATATCGTGTTAATAGTAAAAAAGCTACTCAATTTAGAATATGGGCAACTAAAACTTTAAAAGAATATATAGTTAAGGGTTTTGTCTTGGATGATGAGTTACT
>MUZY01000256.1:514-6397 GCA_003266065.1 Methanosphaera sp. rholeuAM130 | reverse complement strand
GTGGTTATTTCAAAAAATTATCTTAAAGAACAAGAATTATTAAGATTGAATAATTTGGTTGATGGTTTCTTAACTTTAGCTGAGAATAGGGCTCTAAATAATGTTTTAACAAGTATGAATGATTGGAAAAATGTTTTGGATGCATATATTAATTTAAATCAATTACCTGTTCTTGTTGGTAAAGGTAAAATATCATCCAATGAAGCTAAAAAGTTAGCTAAAGAAGAATATGATAAATATAAAATAATACAAGATAAAATATTTGAATCCGATTTTGATAAATTGATTAATGATATTAAACGTTTAGAAGGTAATTAATTTTTATTTACTTTATTATTGTAAGATTTGTTTAATTTATGGATATAATGTTTTTAAATATTAATAACAAAATTAGAACAAAATGGGATGAAGATTATTTAAACTACCACATCTTAGAGGATGTGGATTTGTAGATGTTTATCTGTGAATTCACTGGTTTAATAAACTAAGCACAATTATGTGCTACGTTACTAACAAATAATATAGGTACCTACGGGTGTTTAATNNGGATAACTAACTCACCAGTAGGAGGAAAACGATTATGCTCGTTTGCGTACTATAACAAATGGCAAAGCATTAATGCCATGTAAACCACAAAAAGCAAGAATATTATTAAAAGAAAAGAAATTAATTAATAGAACCCATTAAAGGTTGGATGAAAGATGAGAACGGCGATTGGTCTGTGTCCTAAAGAGGACACAGTATCCTCGACGTAAAAAAGGTGAATATCAATTGGTTTTCGTAGCATTTGCTCGCTATATCTATCATCATAAGTGTCGAAGCATTTAAGTAATGCAGTCTTGATGGTGGGGACGTTTTTATGGGATGGCTACTCCAAAAATAATTCTTGGTTATATATGGAAACTAATTGTTGGAATATTTTAAATAAACTATTCATTATAAATATTCCCGATTATATTGAATATGATGGTGTGGATTATGCTTTAATTTGACATTACTATGATAACCGGCCATCTGTTAGTAAAATAAAAAATATAAAAAAAGTATTGGTGGTTATTGGGGTATGTGTGAGTATATTAATTTAGTTCATGTTACGTGAATCACTTTTTTATCACATGGCTCCAACAGCATCTTTTATTTAACCGTTAACTTGTTTGTCGTAGTGTAGTTATGGTATGTGGCTGTAATGGTGTAGTTTCCTGGTTGTTCTTTGATTTCCAGTGATGCATACCCGTCTTCATCAGTTTCCTCTTCGAAGGGTTTGCCATTGATTTTAAATACTACTGTTTCTCTGGATTTAACCGCATTGCCATTTTCACCAATAACTCTTACTTTAAATGTTGAGTTGTCATATTCTTGGCATTCCATGTCCTGATTTTCTATTATTGAAGCTTTAACCTCAATTTCATATGTAACTACTTCACCTGTTTCTTCGTTGATAATAGTCACTGTGTGTTTTCCAGCACTCAATATTTCATCTAATCGTGCAACACCATTTTCATCAGTGGTTTTTTCATATTCGATTCCATCCACTATGAACTTGACTTTGGAGTTTTTAAGGACATTTCCGTTGTTGTCATAGAATTTTGCCCTGTAGCAGTCATGTGTATCGTATTCGATTGTGTTCTTTTTAGATTCAAGTTTTTTCGTGACTTTCAAGGTTTTTGGGCTTTGTGCAGCGACGTGTTTGAGGATAGTTTTTTCTGGGATGTTCCTGTTTGTCCTTTTTTGTGGAGTGATTTTATTGTATGGTACATCATAACTGTAATCTTCAAAGTCAAGATAATCAGTAAATATCTCTTCGGTATCTGGATTGATTATTTGAATATTGTATTTTTCGTTATCGAATTTTTTATCGAGAACGGCAACGCCCAATTCATTGGTTTTAGCCGTGTACTCCTTATCGTTTACGATAAATTTAACTTCCGTATCTGCTAATGCTGATCCTTTACCGTCATATAATACTGCGGAATATCCTTTTTTACTGTTGGAACTGCCTGAAGAGATTTTGTTTATTGATTTTTGGTCAACTGTGTAGAGTTTGAGTACTGCCGTTGAGTCCCTGTCAATTAAGTCAGACCAGTCATTTCCATCTACAGAGAATATGGATGTTTCCTCTTGATAATGGACACGACTACTTGTTTCGACAGGAATTGCATTTGACTGGAATATTATCTGTACTTCATCATTTGTCTTTACAGGAAGCAATTTTGTCAATTTAATCGTTGAATAGCCGATATAAGGACTGGTACCAGTCTGTTGGTGAATCAGTTTATCATTTACCACAACTCTGAATGAGTATTTCACGCCTTTGGCGTTAAACCATGTACCTATAGCTCCAAGATAATCCTCATCAGTCATGTTGTAAGTATTGGCATAGTATATTACATTGCCATTTAGAGGCGTCAGGTAATCATCCATACCAGTAAAGTCTGTCTGGTAATTCTTATTGTATTTTATGGTATTCGTGAAAATGTATGCCGTTTTAGTTTCCTGATATATTGATTCGTCATAATAGGATACGTATATGTAACCTTTATCACCATATTCAGTACCGTAACTGTTTTTTACAATCCACGCACCATTTGCTTTAGGAGTTGTTGCAAAGTTAGACTTGCTGTAATTGTCATCCCATCCAACGAGGGTGATAACATGGTTGATATTTACTTTTCCATAACTATAGAAGGCCGCCGTTTTAGGGTTGTAATATTTATTATCCGTTGTACTGTAAATTGTCCCACTGATTGCACCATATTTGTATATTGCCTGTTTCATTTCATTCATGATGTTTTTGCTGTTTCCCGGGATATAAAGGATGTCCTGGATGTGTATGTTATCTTCTGTTGAAGTTAATTCGGATATTTTGCCATGTTCATCATATGGATCATAATCCTGGTCAAATGTTCCCAGCCAGCTTACCATGTGTCCGGTTGGTGCGGTTTCTGAATTAAATTCAGTTACATAAGCATCACCGTATCGTGAATATTTAAGTCGTGTATTGACTACGGTATTCTCGGATAAGTCATACTCTTCTTTTGTGGTCTTCAACAGGCTACTTTCAATAGCTGCATTGGCTCCGAAAGCCCAACAGGAATTTTTCTCGCCCTGATTCTTTACAGGAGTTACATATCCTAACTTGCGTGAATCATATTGGCTAGGCAGTTTGCTGACATTTTTAATGGGATTTTTAATTGAAATCTCTATACCCTCATCTGTTACGACTGTCGGATAATAGGTATTTTTCAATGAAATTTTGTCATTGTTGAGGTTATTTGACTTGAATGTACCTGAGCTGAAAACTGCATAAACGGCCATATTATTTGACTTGAATGTATTGCCGGTTAAATCGTATTTGGAGTCATATAAATATATTCCACTTTGTCCTTTATTGTTTGTTAATTTTGAACCTTTAATGGATAAAACTCCATTGTCAAAGTAAATTGAAGATCCATCATAATCCGTCAGGATATTCTGGTTATTGACAAATTCTGAATTGCTTATAATGGTATTGGCGGCTGATGTATAAACTGCTCCACCGTCATAAATTGCCCTGTTGCTATTAAAGTTGCATTTGCTGATGTTTAATTTACCTCCCAATTGAAGTATAGCTCCACCGAAGTTACTTCTACAGTTTATAAACCTGGTATTTGTAATGGTTGTAGTACCGGTAGTTTTTTGTGATCCAGGTGCATCAACAAAGATTGCACCCCCGTTGTTTCCGGATGTAACATTTCTGAATTCACAGTTATTTATAATCAATGTTTTATTTTCATTTT
The DNA here is from genome assembly GCA_003266065.1 of Methanosphaera sp. rholeuAM130. GTDB lineage: Archaea > Methanobacteriota > Methanobacteria > Methanobacteriales > Methanobacteriaceae > Methanosphaera. The sequence goes on along the minus strand of MUZY01000256.1, from coordinate 2,621 downwards.
TTAAAATAATTGCTCCACCGGTCAGTTCACTTTCCAGGTTTATAAACTTGCTATTCTTGATGGATGTGTACCTATCACCGAATATTGCAGTGGAATACTTTGATTGGGTATTGGTAAATGTAGTATTTGACACATCAATTCTTGATGTATATATGCTTGAAATAAAACCCTTGTTAAGCGTGTATTTGCTCTTGAAGTATCCCTGATTTATATTTACAGTAGCACCACGCAAAGTGACAATTCCTTCATTTTTGGAATTACAGTTTATGAACTTGTCATTTGTGCTGGTATATTTACAGTTTTCATCCAGGAATATGCAACCAATGTTGCTTGCATAATTATTTGTGAACGTAACGTTGATGGTCGAAAGTGTAGCTCCCTCAGTAAAACCTAATGCACTTCCTACTTCACTTCTACCATTGGTGATAATCATATTTTTAAGAACAACGTTCTTTGCACTAACAACAAATACGCGGGCTTTACCCGAACCGTCTATAGTATGACCCTTTCCATCAATTACCATGTTGTTCTTGTTTAATACAACCCCGTTAACACTATCCGAATCTGTATACCTGTAGTCGCTTTTTAGCGTCAATGACTTTTCGGATTTATTGATTTCTTTTTGAAGAGTATTGTAGCTTGCACTGTTGTTTTTAGCAGCAGCTTCTTTAACTGCTGTTGTTGTCGTGTTCTTTTTAGCTAAAGAAGTAGAACCCTTATCCGTAAGATTACTGTCTGATGCAGCTGCTACAGATAATGTCATAAACATTAAAATAATGAATATTACTATAATAAAGGATTTTGATTTAAAATTTTTCCCCTTTTTCATTATAATTATCCCTCCATATATTTTTATGTATGTTTTTATTGGTTAAAATTTATATTATTTATGGATATTAAATCAATACGTCTATTATAAACAAATTTCTGCGAAAAATATGAATCATGGTTAAAATGACAAATTGTAATGGTGGAATATCATTAAGTAATCCTATAGTGATTATGTAATCTAAAGTGGATTATATGGAATAGGTAATCTCCATGTGATTATCTTTTTTAATAGTCATGAAGAATAATGTGGATTGTCATGATACTAACGATGTGTATATTGTCTATATAAAATTACTGGAAGATTGAAAAAAGAATATAATAAAAATGATACATATTCATATATAGTAATGTCAATTATTCAAAAGAGGGATGTAAATAAGGTGGCTCCACAAAAGATAATATAATTGCTACAGGTTTTTGAAGAAAACAGACACGAATATACAAACCATGATATATTGATGAAAAAAACACAAAAGTAAAATTCCAAATACATTCTTTGAAGAATTATGATGGAACGTTAAAAACGAATTAAGTGCAGGATTGGGATGTGGTATTTGAAGAGGCATAATCATTGCTCCCATTACTTTAGATGAAAATAGTTAGAAATCATTAGGTGAACTTGCGGATACTTGTCGGATTTAAATAAAGACTTGAAGATAATAAACATTCCAACAGGGCGTAAACTCATACAAGAACAAATTAATATAACTGATAAGAATATCAATGAATTTATTTAACAATAATAGGACTTAACAGAAGATGAGAATAAAATAATTGAAAAAAGTGTTTAATCATTTTTCATTATTTTATTATTTTTATCATATTATTTCTAAAAAAATACTATAATAATCTATTACTTATCAGATGCTATGATAAATATTATATATATGTATAAATATATTAAATACTAAGTAATACTTTTGATATTACTAAATAATAATATACTTGATAAGGTTTTGAATAAAATGGACGAAGAAAATTATATAAAATTATTTAAAAACAAAGAAATTAGAACTAAATGGGATGAAGAAATAGAAGACTATTGGTATTCAGTTATAGATGTTGTATCAGTTTTAACTGAAAGTAAAAATCCTTCTGCATATTGGAGAAAAATAAAACAAAGACTTAATGAAAAAGAAAATGAAAGTGTGAAATATTGTCACAAGTTGGAACTGCCTGCTAATGATGGTAAAATGCGTTTAACTGATGTTACTTCTACAAATAATTTAATATCTTTATTAGATAATATTAAATCTGAATATAAGGATGAATTTAT
>MUZY01000256.1:0-507 GCA_003266065.1 Methanosphaera sp. rholeuAM130 | reverse complement strand
ATGAAGGAGCAGTCTCTATTGAGGTAATACTCGACAAAGAAAACGAAACTATGTGGACAACACAAAAAACCATTGCAGGCCTGTTTAATGTGTCAAAACAGGATATTTCGTATCATTTGAAAGATATTTTTGACACAGGTGAACTTGTTGAAAATTCAGTTGTCAAAGAAATTTTGACAACTGCCCAAGACAATAAGAAATATAAAACAAAATTCTATAATTTGGATGTGATAATATCTGTAGGTTACAGAATCAATTCTAAAAATGCAACACAATTTAGGATATGGGCAACAAAAACATTAAGAGAAATTATTGTAAAAGGTTACTATTTGGATGTTGAATTACTAAAAAATGGTACAAGATTCGGTAACGACTATTTTGATGAATTACTTGAGAAAATTAGGGATATTCGTTCTAGTGAAAGAAGATTCTATCAGAAAGTAACTGATCTTTACGCTGAATGCAGTTATGATTACAATCCTAATGCTGAAATAACTAAAAAGTTCT